>NZ_NOLI01000024.1:0-71753 GCF_002245975.1 Nostoc sp. 'Peltigera membranacea cyanobiont' 213
AACCTCTAGCTGGCATGGCAGTAAATGCAATACTTATCCAATTTCTATTTTATGCAAATTAAAGGTACAGCAGCTTATGTGCGATCGCAATATCATCTTAAACTATAAAGCCGATCGCACTCTCTAAAATTAGAGCAAAAGCGATCGCACCATCATTTGAAATGATACAGGCGATCGCAATAATACCAAATCAATTAATGATTACACACATCCTCCTTGAGTAGAGACGGCGATTTATCGCATCTCTTGCCTTAACCGAACCTATGAAACATTACTCTGGGCTATTTAGATAGACGAGTCATTTCAAACAATTGTTGGGCATTACTTCCTAAAAAAGCATCGAAAAGTATCTGCTTCCCAGATTCAACTTCCACTAAATAGCGCTGGGCAATTTCATAATAAGCGTAAGTCCAAGGAATCTGAATTTCTTCGCCACTGTTATCATCTAATACTGTCACCATTTCTGTTACTGCTTGAGTTGCAGTTTGCCGCAAACCACAAGCAACATTTCCCTCTATCTCTGCTTTCATTGGTACACCCAGTTTAGCCAAACCACTAGCGGTAGTATCAATATCTGGATATTCTGGGGTGTTCTGTCTGTTGATATAGCCTGTAAAGTGGTTGACAGCATATCCGTGTAGTAACACCCAAGCCCCATACTGAGTAACCTGATTCACTTCTTCGACAACTGAACGCTGTGGGGTTTCCCAAGGACGGGTGAAGACTGGCTGGAGTTGTTTGGCGATGGTTTCAATGTTCCCGTCTTTTTGTAGAAGAGTAAGAGGTAAGGTTAGTTCCTGTGGGATTGCAGATACTGTTTTAGAGATGAGTTGGGCAATATTAGCAGGCAATTCATCAACAATCAACTCGCTAATAAAGAGTTTGGGTAAGTTAAATTCCTCTTGCTGCGGATGGCGATAATGACGGGCATACAGATGAGTTTGAGCAAAATTATACTCTCCAGCCGCCACATAACCTAAAGCTTCTGCAAGTTGTGCGAGATAGTCAATTCCTAAGTTAACTTGACCCTGCGGACTATCTACTAATAAACGTAAAGACCGAAAGGCGATGTGGTCGTTGGCGACAGTCCCACCCGCAGCAGTAATCATTTGCTGGTAGGTACGGGCATGATTTACTCTGGTAATGTAATTTTGCCAAAGTAATTTCCATAAATTAAGGGCTATTTCGGGTTTCATAAGGGTTGGGAATTGGGAATAGGGGATTGGGTATTGGGTATTGGGTATTGGGTATTGGGTATTCTCCTTGTCCCCAGTCCCCTATTCCCCGTTATCTTTTAAGAACTTAAAATCTCGCTAATAATTTGAAGGGCGATTTGAATTTGGTCGCTGTCGATAACTAGAGGGGGACAGAAACGAATTGCTGCTTTACCGCAACCTAGTAATAATAAACCGCGTAAAAAAGCTTCTTGAATAATGCGATCGCGCAATTCACGATCTAGATTACCTTGTTCATCCAATAAATCCACCGCAACCATCAAACCTTTACCTCGTGGTAACGATACTCTGGGAAATTTTTGATGCAACTGGGTAAGACTAGCTTGTAAAAATTCTCCCATCTGGGTAGCGTTTGCCATCAAACCACTTTCTAACAATCGCAGTGTGGCAATACCGGCAGCACAAGCAACGGGATTACCGCCAAATGTGGTAGCGTGAGAACCTGGAGGCCAAGTCATTAACTCAGGTCTGGCAAGTATCGCACCTAATGGCAAACCACTGGCGATACCTTTAGCAGTAGTAATAATATCAGGCATCACTCCCCAATGCTCGATCGCAAATAAGCGACCAGTCCGCCCCATTCCCGCTTGCACTTCATCCACTACCATCAGAATACCGTAGCGATCGCAAATCTCCCGAATCCGTTTTAAGAAACCATCCTCTGGTACGATATACCCGCCCTCTCCTTGAATCGGCTCAACTACGATCGCGGCTACTTCTTGCGGTGGTAAAATTGTCCCAAATAGCTGTTGTTCCAGATAATCTAAACTGGCGTGAGTGCCGTAGGGTATATGAGTTACCCCAGGAACTAAAGGGCCAAAATTCGCTCGTTGCACTGCTTTGGAACCCGTCAGAGACATTGCGCCATAAGTGCGTCCGTGAAATGCACCTAAGAAGGCCACAATTAGCGATCGCTTGGTGTAATATCTAGCTAGTTTAATCGCTCCTTCGTTTGACTCTGCCCCAGAATTGGTAAAAAATATTTTTGCGGGAAATGCACTGTTACTGTGTAGTTGAGGAAAAGGGGCGCGAATCGCTAATTGTTCCGCTAATTCCACCATCGGTTCATAATAAAAATCCGTCCCTGACATGTGCAGCAGACGCGCCGACTGTTCTTGAATTGCTTTGACGACTTCCGGGTGGGCGTGTCCGGTGGCGGTAACGGCTATACCTGCGGTCATATCGAGAAATACATTGCCATCCACATCTTCTACCATACAACCCTGACCGCGAGATACAACTAACGGGTAATCGCGGGTGTAAGAAGGGGAAGTTACGGCGCGATCGCGTTGTACAATTGCTTGAGCGCGAGGCCCAGGTAAGGAAGTTATTAAATTGGGTGTACGAGGTAAATTTAAGTTAATAGGTATACTTAACATTATTTTTCTAATTTTTAAAGATTACTGATGATTAAACGCTAAAGCTTGATTGGTTACAGTAGCATTTGATTCCATTAGTGGAGAAATTACGCATTTACCGAAAAAGCTTCATAGTCAAGATTTTGGTATTTTGTAAGACTTTGCCCGTGTTTATAACACAACTTCTGCGATCGCGTCATATTATATTTTTTGAAGCATAACAGCTTCACTATTTAGCGCTCTTCTATGACTCTCACGAGATAAAAATCAGAAACCTTTGTTGTCACTATTTTCTATAAATCTATGGGTAGGTTGGGTTGAGGAACGAAACCCAACGCCAATAATCCCTGCTTCTGTTGGGTTTCACGTTGTTCAACCCAACCTACAAATATTTTATTTTTTCTAAAGTAATAAAAGAGCGTTAGATGTCAGACTAGAAGCTAACGCTGTGTGCAACTTTCTCTCAAATATAACCCCCAACCCATACTAGGGAAGAGGTTGGGGGTTAGGTCTGTATTTAATACAATTGAGAACCGCTATATCCCACCTTCGGCAGGTGCGATCGTAAATGCTGTATTTTTGAAAATGACTTAAATGCTGCACTTTAGAAGCATGACAGTAAGCTAAACCACATCTAGTTTGCATATCTAAAATTTTTATAACTCTTGTGGGGTGGGCATCTTGCCCGCCCTAATTATGCAATTTAAATGTGGAACAGCTTATCACCATGTTTTATGTCGATTCACTTAGTCACTGTTGCTCAAACCAAGCAAATTACTAATTAGACTCCCGAAAGACACTGGATTCTCAACTTTTTTGGTTCCCCCTGTCGAAAATATTATCTGCTTTGCTAACCAACCTGCGGAATGTGGGATGGACGGCTGAATGTTTTGCTTAACTTTGGGTATGGTGAAAGGTAAGCAGTCCATAGTTATTCCCCGCATCAACTCTCTGTTGCAAACCAAGCGCGTAAAATCTCTGCCACTGTCCACGCTTGGGCAATACATCCGCGTGGAGTCATCGGGGCATCACCATCAAAAATTTCGCTAAGACTACCAAGACCATGTGCAGTAAGATGATTAGCCATTGGTTCTAAAAATTGACGAGAGCGATCGGGATTTTTGTAAACGCGCAGGTGTGCTAAGACAAACGGCCCCAACAACCAACCCCAAACTGTCCCCTGGTGATAAGATCCATCGCGTTGATACTGATTGCCACCATATTTACCTTGATATTTAGGATGGTCTGGGGCAAGCGATCGCAACCCATGAGAAGTTAGCAACGTTTGCCCGCAAGCTTCCACCACACCCCTTTGCTGGGCGGGTGTTAGCGGGCTTTCTGGTAATGAAACAGCAAATATTTGGTTAGGTCGCAATGCCGCATCATCACCATCAGGACTATCTAGAACGTCATAGCAATAACCTGTCTCCTCATTCCAGAAACGAGAAAATCTATATTTAGCCCGTTCTGCCATAGCCTCATATTCTTGGTGTGGTTTACCAAGGTGACGGGCAAACTTGGCCATTGTCCGTAAAGCATTATACCAGAGGGCATTAACTTCAATCGGTTTACCAATTCGGGGCGTAACTACCCAATCGTCAACTTTGGCATCCATCCAAGTCAGTTGTAGACCTGCAACACCTGCAAAAAGTAAGCCATCCGCCGGATCGAGATGAATGTTGTAGCGCGTACCGCGACAGTGCCAATCGATGATGTCTGCAAGTACTGGAAAGAATTCAGCAAGCAAATTATCATCATCCGTAGCGCTGTAGTAGGCGCGGACTGCTTCAAAGTACCAGAGAGTAGCATCGACAGTATTATATTCTGGTCGATCGCCTGCATCGGGAAAGCGATTTGGTAACATTCCTTGGTCTACGTACTTAGCAAAGGTGCGGAGAATTGAGCGTGCTACCTCTGGGCGACCAGTCGAAATTGTCAAACCAGGTAGACTAATCATCGTGTCGCGTCCCCAGTCGCCAAACCAGTGATAACCAGCGATGATGGTTTTGCCGTTGGGGTCTTCTGGCATTGGACGGTCAACAATAAACTGGTCAGCAGCTAGTATTAGTTGCTTGATCCAGATAGGTGATTCTTTCGTCTGGAGTGGTTGATTAGTTTTCCAAATTCCTGTGAGCTTCTGCTCTTGAGCGCGACGTAACTTAAGTGCAGCTTCGGCATTGAGATTTGCTTGCTTTTCTGTGCTGGCTACAAATACGTAGGTGCAGCCCGTCGTAGACATCGCTTCCCCAGGATTCAGTATAACTTCAAAAGTCGCAGCATGGAGATGGTCTTCTTTATCTCTCAATCCCCGATAGCGTTCAACAGCCAAGTCAAAGCCATAATACCAATCGCGAGCAACAGATGCACTCCCGCCATCGCTCAGTAGATACAGTGGTACAGCACCCGGATAAGCAGTTACACAAATCCCCTGTTCCACTTCCTCGACAGACATCTGCCAACCATTGCTTTGGGTATCGCTGTGATAATCGCGGTAGTTGACCATTGCTTTGAGTCTCAACTTCAGAGGTTGCGTAGCACGACGCAGAGTATATTGAACATAAGTTGTGTTAGCACCTTGTTGCATCCACACCCGTTTTTCTAACAAAGCATCGGCAACAGCAAAACGCCATAAGGGAATTGTACCTTCCAGAGAAAAACGTTCAATATTTTGATAACCGTGGGGGCTGACAACCCCATCTGCCCAACGATTGCTGTCTAGAGAATAAGAGCGATTGTCATACAGGACAGTTTCATCTAGTTTTGCCAGCATTAAGGTACGACCCAAAGGTGGTTTCAATGCTGCTACCAGTAGTCCGTGATAGCGGCGCGTCAATAAACCAGCCACAGTTCCAGAAGCGTAACCACCAATACCATTAGTAACTAACCATTCCCGTGACTCTGCCGTGTCGAGATTGCCGCAGATTTCCCGCCCAAATTCTATACACATAAGTCAACACTTTTCCTTGGAAGCAATATTTGGATTATCGATTATGAATCCTCTAGTGTGCTGAGAATGGTATTAAGAGTTCTAAAATCTTAACTGGCGATCGCGGTTAAATAAAATCTCCTATATTTAAGTAATATTAAATACTAGTATCTGGGGTAAGATATTTCTGGAAATAGAAGCTAAAATGCCTCTAAACCATTCTTTGACATTATCGAGTCTCAAGGAAGTAGGGAGATCAAAAGATCGTATTCATTTATTGCCACCGAGTTTTTTTATTCTGGCAAATCAAAAAGGGAAAAGTAGAGTGTTGAAAGATGTTGAACGTTATATTCCTTCAGAGGAAAAATATTTAGAGGCATTTCATTCAATTTATGAAGAATTGACTCCGGGACACAAAGCTATCTTGAATAAGTTGTATCAGCATTGTTACTTTATGAAAAACAATCGCAGATTACGCACTTGGGAGTTATCTGAAGCGGCAGGATATGATGGTGATTCTTCTGGTCAAATTGGTCATTTAGGTGAAAAGTTCTGCAAATTCTTTGGAGTAAAAGATGATGAATTTGGGCAACCAGCACTTGCAATAATTAGTTGGTTTCCAGATGAAATAAATGGGTATTGGTATATTGAGCTAATTCCTGAAGCAGCGAGAGCATTTAACCGTTTTCATCATGAAACTCTCCAATATAAATGTTAATTTTGTAATATTTCCGGGCTATAGTCATAATTTTAGTTACGAATTATTTTAATTTGGTTAATTCGTTTAGTTAGCGATCGCTCCTCTCAGGCTTTCCAGTACTGTTGTTTGGTGTCCAACTGCGATCGCTTGTAGTTATATTAGCTTATATCTGCAAAGATGCAGCAGACGGTGGAATAATTTTCAGACCATATTTTGAAGCAGCTGCCAACGCTTTTTCCATATCTGCGGGACTAACGCTAGGTAATCGCATTGTCTCTGAGACTGGCACACCTACTTCCATAAAAAACTTTTCTAACCCTGCTGGTGTGAACCAGCAAAGTAATTTTGCTGGCTTTGTACCGACATTTGAAAACCTGTGGAGTTGACCTTTAGGAGAGTGGAGAAAGGTTCCAGGAGTTGCTAAGATAATTTGCTCATCAAGCTGAAATTTTAATTCTCCTTCTTGAATATAGAAAGCTTCGTCTTCATGACTATGAATGTGGGGAGGTGTACCGTTTTGTGGTTGAACAGTAATCTCAATTAGAGCATAAGCTTGACCAGTTTCTTCACCTACCGCCTTAAAGGTATACAAATCGCCAAGCACCCAGTATGAAGAACCTTGTCCTGGTTGCTGCAATATTCCTTGCAGATTGATTGTCATAGAGATTCCCTTGTAAGATGTTTTCTATTATAGGATTTATCAGCAAAATCTCAATTTTTACTCTGTAATTAAATAGACATAAATAAGCGTAACTATATAACCGTAAATGGAGCAGACTGAAGTCAAGCAATATCTAAGATGAGTGAGTTATGCCTACTTATTCTTGCCTATTTAATTTTTGTATAGATTTAAATTAAATCAGGTAAAAATTCATCAGTTTTTTGTATATAAATAGCATATCTCTCTAGTAAAATATTTCTAGCAAATTAGTGCAACGCAGCCCAAATAACTATCCAGTCGCTTTTTGAAATTATTTTCACAACCCATGTTACAGGCATTCATGAGCAAAACCAGTGATGACGAAATATTGTTGCACAACCAAACTTGGCAGAGGGAACGGCAAATCATAATCCGTTTGTCTTCTTTAAACTATCGAACTGGCGAACTAGGCAGCTATTTGCACAATATTGCCTGCGGAGTCAGCGAACTTATTAGAGTTGATTGGACAGTTGTTACCTTTTGCCAAGAAGGGTTTGAAACTGTTCTAGCTAGTAGTCTTGAAATGGGCGAGGGTGAACATGTTTATTCATTACATGGTTTACTAACTGGTACTGTTATTAAAATGGGTCACTCATTAGCCGTGAAAGATGCTCAAAAAAACCCAGAATATGGACAAGCTCCAGAAGGTTATTGTGCATATTTAGGGATACCATTGCGGACTGCTGAAAATAAGGTAATTGGTACTATCTGCTCTTTTAATCATCAACCACGTGATTTTACAAAAGAAGACATCCAAATTGTGGAATTATTTGCTGAACGAGCTGCAACGGCAATTGACAACTATCATCTTTATCAACAACAGTGCAAATTTAATCATCTTTTAGAAGCCGAGGTAGAGAAACGTACCGCAGAACTGCAAACAACCCAAGCCAAGCTTTTAGAACAAGAACGACTGGCGGCTATTGGTGAATTTGCTGCCATGATTGTGCATGAAATTCGTAATCCATTGACTACAATGATTATGGGATTAAAGTATTTCCGAAAAACCATTTTAACTGAATCTGCTCAAGAACGATTAGCGTTGGCATTGAGCGAAGCTAGTCGTTTGGAGCGTTTGCTAAGTGAAATTTTGCTCTACGCCAAGCCCCAAGTATTAGAGCTTTATGAATTAGATGTGAATGAACTAATTTATGAGTTGTTGCTATGCATTCATGAAATGCCAGAAGCTGTGGAAAGGCAAATTGAATTTATTCCGGTGTTGCCTACGGTAAAAGTTTTGGGGGATAAGGACAAACTAAAGCAAGTATTTATCAATATTATTCGTAATGCTTGTGAGGCAGTTACAGCAGGAGATATTGTTAAGTTGAAAGTAGACTTTACCCATATAAATAAAGTCTGTATTAATGTCCATAATGGCGGCGAACCAATTCCATCAGAAGTTTTAACTAAGCTTTCTCAGCCATTTTTCTCCACAAAACCTGGTGGGACTGGGTTAGGTCTTGCTATTACCAAACGTATCGTCAATGCTCATAATGGGGAACTGTCAATCTGTTCTGACCTATTAACAGGTACTACCGTGAGTGTTCAATTACCTGTAGTTACTTTTCGGAACTTTTAATTGATATCAAGTGCTTCTTCTGCTATGGGTATATAATTTATGATTATGATATACAGTATTACATCACTTCATCAGAAAAATCGATAAATGGAAAGACATCAAATTAGTCCAATAAACTGGTCACAAGAAACTTACATTAAAGCTTTAAAGAAAGCAGCACGCGCACATCAAGGTCAGAAAATGGCAGGTTCCGAAATACCTTACCTTATGCACTTGAATCTTGTGAGCATGGAAGTAATTGCAGCCCTAAGTGTAGAAATAGAAAATGACGGAAATCTTGCCATTCAATGTGCTATTTTGCATGACACAATCGAAGATACTAATACAACTTTTGAGGAAATAAAAACTGAATTTGGTGAATCAGTAGCTAATGGTGTACTTGCACTGACTAAAGATGAAAGTTTAGCAAAACATCTCCAAATGGCAGATAGTTTACAAAGGATAAAGGAGCAACCACGAGAAATATGGATGGTGAAATTAGCAGATAGAATCACTAACCTCCAAGCACCACCACATTATTGGACTCAAGACAAAATTATTCGATATCGAGAAGAAGGTATTCAGATTTATGAAGCTTTGCAGGATGCAAGTCTATTTCTTGCTTCCCGCTTGGCAAAATTAATTGAAGATTACAAAGCGTTTATTAAGTAAATAGACTTTTGTGAGTCAAATCACACTAGCAATCTAAGCACTGCAATAACATTATCTACATGCATAAATTCTTACGTAGAAAATGATGGAATTACTTGAACTAATCTTGGTGCTAGCTACAGTAGTTGGTGTTACAGATGGAAACACAATTTTGGTTAAAGATAATGGCGGACAAACAATTCCAGTCAGGCTAGCGTGTATTAAAGCACCAGACGCGACTGGACAGGCGTATACTTTAGCGGCAACTCAAAGGTTAAAACAGCTACTACCACCTAAAACTCCTGTCGTGATTAGAAGCACAGAACAACTCGATGATGGTCGTACAGTCGGTGAAGTGTTCGTGGATAATCGGTCAGTAAATCTCCTTTTGGTACAGTCGGGTAATGCTATCGTTGACCGAGAATCTTTACAAAATTGCTACGAGAGCAAAACCCAGTTTTTAATTGCAGAAGCTAATGCTAAAAATAAACACCTGGGATTGTGGCAGCAATCAAAAGTTAAATTAAATTTTCATGCCAAGTAATATCAAGTCCAGTTGTTTGGGGCAACCTCAGATGTAATCGATATTATATACTCGACTTTTTAAATAAGTCGAATATCTGGACAAAGCGAATTTACCAATCACATAGCTATTTTGGCTTTTTTTATATCATCAATCAATTCATCAATCCTTGATTGAGTCGTGTTCCAAGAACACATAAAACGTACTCCTCCCACACCAATAAATGTATAAAACTGCCAGTTATTTGCTTTTAAGCTGTGAATAACTTGTTCAGGTAACTTAACAAACACGGCATTGGCTTCTCTGGGAAACATCAAATCAACGCCTTCTATATTTAATAGTTTATTTTCTAAGTATTCAGCGCATTGATTGGCATGTCTGGCATTTTTTAGCCAAGCACCAGTTTCTAATAAACCTAACCAGGGAGCAGAAATAAACCGCATTTTTGAGGCTAACTGACCTGCTTGCTTACATCGATAATCAAAATCTTCTGCTAACTGTTTGTTGAAGAAAAGAATCGCTTCACCTAATGCCATTCCATTTTTAGTCCCACAAAAGCACAATACATCTACTCCAGTTTTCCAAGTAATTTCAGCAGGGCTTTTATTCATCGCAGCAACTGCATTTGCAAAACGAGCGCCATCCATGTGAATCTTTAAGTTATACTTTTTCGCAACTTCTTTAATTTCTAGAAGTTCTTCAATAGAATATAAAGTTCCTAATTCTGTTGATTGTGTAATACTAATAACTTTAGGCTTGGGATAATGGATGTCAGTCCGTCTAGTGACAATTGCCTCTACCGATTCTGATGTTAACTTGCCATTTTTACCTTGAGCTAGTAACAGTTTAGAACCATTGGATGCAAATTCAGGTGCGCCACATTCATCTGTTTCTATGTGAGATGTTTCATGGCAAATGACGCTGTGATATGACTGACAAAGGGCTGCCAAAGATAAAGAATTGGCGGCTGTACCATTAAAGGTAAAAAATACTTCACAATCAATTTCAAAGAGTTCCCGAAAATAATCTGTTGCCTTTTGAGTCCATTCATCATTTCCATAAGCTGGAACACTACCTTGATTTGCCCTAATCATATATTCCAGCGCTTCTGGACAAATTCCAGAGGAATTATCACTTGCAAATTGCTCTAACTGGTTACTCATAATTTCTGCTTTGATTTTTCTTAGTACTTGTTACAATATTAGTGAATAATTTTAGTAACTGCCAACTTTAAGATTGAGTAAGAATGTTATTAGTTTCTCAAGTTATACAATGAATATGCTAATTAAAATAACTTCCAATGGGAATGAAATCAATTTTATCGAATAATTATAAATTACTTACAAATAAATATCAGCCCAGATATTAAGGTAAGTTGTTAGTCTGATAATTTTTATTTTTTAAACAAAATTTCTCTACTCACATCAGATGGCTAAATATTTTTTCTGTAGCTTTTTTCTGAGTAGTTATAGCCTCTCATAGGATGAATATATTATTAAATGAATCTGCGAATGTCCACAGAAAACTGGAGTTTTAGTTTGCATTTACTGAGACGTTAAGTTACTTCGGTGTATTCCTCAGCCTTAGGTTCAGGGGATTCTGGGACATCAAGAATGGCAAATAACTAAATATTATGCTAGAAAAATAAAGTTTGCTAATTAAAACGCTAATCATATACTTATAATGTACTATACAATGCCCTGCCAGTAACTTACTTCCTGGTAAGAGTACAAATTGGGGAACCCGCCCAAGGCACTGGCTCACCAATGACTAATGACTAATAACTAATGACTGAACCATTGATTGAACTGAAAGGTGTTTCTAAGTCCTTTGGTAGCCATAAAGTTCTAGATAATGTAGACTTAACCATTTACCGGGGAGAAGCACTGGGGATTATTGGGCCATCAGGGACTGGTAAATCAACAATTTTACGGGTAATGGCGGGGTTACTTAGTCCAGATGAAGGAGAAATTTATGTGCAAGGGGTGCGGCGAGACGGTTTGATTGAGGATGGTGGCCAGCAGGTTGGCATTGGTATGGTGTTTCAGCAGGCGGCGCTATTTGATTCGCTGACGGTGGAGGAGAATGTGGGATTTTTACTTTATCAAAATTCAAAGCTGCCGCGATCGCGTATTCGAGATTTGGTACGAGAAAAATTGGAGATGGTAGGTTTGCCATCAATCAGCGATCTTTATCCAGCCGAACTTTCTGGGGGAATGCGAAAACGGGTAAGTTTTGCCCGTGCAATTATGTCTAACCCTGATAATCCCTCAGAAGGCCCAGAAGTTCTACTATACGACGAACCGACAGCCGGACTCGATCCCATTGCCTCAACAGTAATCGAAGATTTAATCCGCTATTTGCAATGTCTACATGGAGTTTGTAGTACCTATGCTGTTGTTACTCACCAAGACAGCACTATCCGCCGGACAGCTGATAGACTTATATTTCTCTATGAAGGCAAAGTGCAGTGGCAGGGTACAGTTAGTGAGATATACAACACAGAAAATCCGTTGATCAAACAATTTATAAGTGGAAGTGTGAAAGGGCCGATTCAAGTTGTCGGTTAGAAAGTGAGAAGTTAGGAGTGAGGAGTTAAAAGTGAGAAGTTAGGAGTGAGGAGTTAAAAGTGAGAAGTTAACAATGAGGAGCGAGGGTTAAATTAAACTCATAACTCATAACTCATAACTAATAATTTCCAATTCCTAGCCCCTGACTCCTAGCTCTCAATTCATAACTCCTAATTTCCAACTCATAACTAATTATTGGGTGGAGGAAAAAAATGCGAGGTCTGATGACAAGCCGCTTCGCGTCTGGGCGAACATTTAGAGAAGGCTCTGTGGGGTTGTTGCTCCTGCTAGGAATAGGGGTATTTGGGTTACTCTTTCTGTGGTTAAATAGATTTACTGCTGCTGGCCGTTCATACAAAATTATTGTAGAATTTGCTAACGCTGGCGGAATGCAAAAGGGAGCAATAGTTCGCTATCGAGGTGTTAAAGTCGGAACTATTGACAAGATTCTACCAAAGGCGAATGCTATCGATGTAGAAATTGAAATTGCCCAAACTGACTTAATTATGCCCCGGAATGTACTGGTGGAAGCTAATCAAAGTGGATTAATTAGCGAAAGTATTATCGACATCACACCAAAAACAACATTACCTACTGGGGGTGTGCTTGCTAAACCCCTAGATAGAAGTTGTGATACCAGTCTCATTGTCTGTAATGGCTCTCGCTTAAAAGGTCAGATTGGCATCAGTGTTGATGAACTAATTCGCAGTTCAACTGAGCTATCTGCTGCATACAATAACCCCAAATTTTATAGAAATGTCAATAGGGTTCTAGAAACTACCACAGGCGCAGCATCGAGTTTTACTGAACTAAGTCAGGATTTACAAGGTTTGACCAAAAGCTTGCGACAACAACTAAATACATTTTCAAGCACTGCTAATTCAGTGCAACGAGCGACAAATCAACTTAATACATCCGCAAATCAAACAGTAAATAAATTTGGTGATACTGCAACTCAAGCAAATCGTTTGATTAAAAATCTGGATAATCTGTTGACAACAAATCGTTCTTCGCTGGTTGGCGCTTTAAACAATATTACCCAAACCAGCAACCAACTACGTGTTACAGTCAGTAGCCTATCACCATCGATCAATCGATTGACTCAGGGAGAATTACTCAACAATTTAGAAACTCTTTCAGCAAATGCAGCCCAAGCCTCAGCTAATTTACGCGATGCTTCTAAAACTTTAAACGATCCCAAGAATGTGGTGTTGCTGCAACAAACTTTAGATTCAGCACGAGTCACCTTTGAAAATACCCAAAAAATTACATCTGATTTAGATGAATTGACAGGCGATCCTAATTTCCGCAAAAATTTACGGCAATTGGTAAATGGTTTAAGTGGTTTAGTCTCTTCTACACAAGATATGCAGCAACAAGTGCAAGTTGCTACTACTCTAGATTCGGTAAAAGCTGCTGTGAACAAACAAAAGAATCTAATTCCTACCCCAGTACCAACCAAACAGGCGATGTCCAATGACAAGTCGCTACCTGTCTACACAGTTAATCCTTCACCTGCTAATTTTGAAAGTGCTGAAATCACCCTTGAACCAACCCCCAGTCCGTCTATCCCTAACTCATCTCAAGAAGTTCTGTTGAAACAGCTGCGGGAGTATGGTAAGCAACGGGAGCAACTAGAGACAGGAAAATAAGCAATACAGCTTGACAATTTTAAGTAACATATTTTACTGTTTATACAGTGTGTTGCAACTCATCGACACCACTCATCAGAACCTTGAAAACTGCATAATTCCGTTGACTGGTGTCGATTGTTTGCACAGTAAGGGTTTCAGGCTGTAAAATTAGTCGCTTATTGATAATTAATTAATAGTTATTGAGAATTCAAAAAGTGGTGTCGATTTGGGGGTCTCAAACCCTTGCTCTGTAAGGTTTCCAAAAGGTAACTCTTTACATAACCACTTCCCCTAACGGGGATGGAAACAACAAAGCTAATGCGGTTTGGGTTAATCCTCTGGTTCGACTTTACATAACCACTTCCCCTAACGGGGATGGAAACTCCGGGTAATACTTTTAAATGAATTTTTTCCTTTACATAACCACTTCCCCTAACGGGGATGGAAACGCTTAATTGGCTC
This sequence comes from Nostoc sp. 'Peltigera membranacea cyanobiont' 213, assembly GCF_002245975.1. Classification (NCBI taxonomy): domain Bacteria; kingdom Bacillati; phylum Cyanobacteriota; class Cyanophyceae; order Nostocales; family Nostocaceae; genus Nostoc; species Nostoc sp. 'Peltigera membranacea cyanobiont' 213. The sequence continues at coordinate 14,318 of NZ_NOLI01000024.1, forward strand.
TTGTAGAATTGAACAACGAGTTGTCTTTACATAACCACTTCCCCTAACGGGGATGGAAACACTAAATGTCCTAAATGCAAAGAAAATAAGTAGCACTTTACATAACCACTTCCCCTAACGGGGATGGAAACACGAACTTCAGCAACTGGGGTAGCAACTACCTTTACATAACCACTTCCCCTAACGGGGATGGAAACTTTTGACATCCAAAATTCTAACCTGGAGATCAATTGCCTTTACATAACCACTTCCCCTAACGGGGATGGAAACATACCGCGCTCCGTTCTAAATTCAACTCCGCCATCGGGGGCTTTACATAACCACTTCCCCTAACGGGGATGGAAACTCTAGCATATTCAGAATCTGTCAAACGAATCTGACGCTTTACATAACCACTTCCCCTAACGGGGATGGAAACCTTCCTACTCTAGACTCTTTAAGCAAAATTGCTAAAAGCTTTACATAACCACTTCCCCTAACGGGGATGGAAACTTTTTAATAGCATTACTTTTCTTTTTCGCTGTATTAAACTTTACATAACCACTTCCCCTAACGGGGATGGAAACTTTTTGTTTGCTCTGCACTCAATGGCAGAGCTGTAGACTTTACATAACCACTTCCCCTAACGGGGATGGAAACGTGCTAGTTTCTGTGTACTTGTTTCCGACTATTTGCTGTCTTTACATAACCACTTCCCCTAACGGGGATGGAAACCGTAAGTTATAATTGTCTGTAGCATGAGGACTTTACATAACCACTTCCCCTAACGGGGATGGAAACAACACATTCTTGCCGCCTTATCACCATCATCATACTTTACATAACCACTTCCCCTAACGGGGATGGAAACAAAATGAAACTGTCTTCATCTTGAGGCTCGTAATACTTTACATAACCACTTCCCCTAACGGGGATGGAAACTAGTTGGTTGACCTTGTGACGCGGATGCAGATGAGCCTTTACATAACCACTTCCCCTAACGGGGATGGAAACTTTATTGACTCATTTTACCGAAACCTGTTTGGGATAGAGGCTTTACATAACCACTTCCCCTAACGGGGATGGAAACTAAAATTCTTACCATCAACCACGGTAGATGATATACCTTTACATAACCACTTCCCCTAACGGGGATGGAAACCCGCTAGCTCCCTTTGTAGGTTGTTTTTTGCAGTCAGCTTTACATAACCACTTCCCCTAACGGGGATGGAAACACGAAATTGCTTCCTCATTATTGCAACCAAGAAAGGACTTTACATAACCACTTCCCCTAACGGGGATGGAAATATTTTCGAGACCTTTCTTTTCTTTGCTTCATTTAGGCGCATCTTCTGATTGGTATTGAGTACTCAAAACTGCTGAACCACTACAAGACCAGCAAGTACCAAGCGCCATACTTGGGCAAAGTCCCTATCGATATCTGGATCGCTCCATTCGGATGCGTGGGCTGGATGGTGAAAGCGAACTGTCGCTTGAAGGACTGCTTTAGCTGCTACTTGCGGATCGGTTACTCTAAACTCGTTTGTGGAAATACCGCTCTCTACGATCTGAGCAATCTGCCTAAGCAGTTCAGCAATGTGAGCTTCAACTACCCCTCGCGCCTCTTGGGTAATCGCTGAATAGGTTGCAAATAACTCTGGCTCTTTTAAGACTTTTTGACGTTTCAGAGTCATGAGTTGCTCAAACCATCGGTGCAACCGTTCTTTGGCGGAACCTGGCTCTTGGGCGATCGCTGCTAGCGGTGTGGAAACCCGATGCAGCCACCGTTCTGCCACTGCATCTCGCAGGGCAGCTTTGCTGGGAAAATGCCGATAAATCGTGCCGTGGCTCACCTCTAAAAAGCGAGCCACATCGACCACTGTTGCCTTTGCCAGACCGTAACGACGCAAAACTTCTTCTGCTGCATCGAGAATCCGCTCCGGTGTCAAAGGTGAATCATTCATGCGATAATTTTTTTACCTCTTTTCACTATTGAGCATTGCCATTTGTTCTGGGCCATAGCGATCGCCTGCGACGGCATTTAGTGGCACGGCTGCCTCAATCCGGGCGATATCATCCTTATTTAAGTGTAAATCCAATGCACCCAGAGCTTCATTTAAGCGATCGCAACGCCGTGCGCCAATTAGCGGTATAATGTCGTTTCCTTGCGACAGCACCCAAGCAATTGCCACTTGAACAACCGTGGCATTCCGTTCTTCGGCAATCAGGCGCAGGGCTTCGACTAGCAACAAATTGCGATCCAGATTCTCTCCAGAGAAGCGGGGTAGATGTACTCGATAGTCTTGCGCTTGCTCAGAGCGTTCTTTCGACCAGTGACCGCTCAACAATCCCCGTGAGAGAACTCCATAAGCGGTGACAGCAATGCCCAATTCCCGGACGGTTGGCAGGATCTCATCTTCAATGCTACGACTCAGGAGGGAATATTCAATCTGAAGCGAAGCGATCGGATGAGTCTTATGAGCGCGGCGAATTACATCTGCACCCACTTCAGATAAACCAATCTGGCGAACATATCCAGCTTTCACCATTTCGCTAATCGCCCCAATAGTCTCTTCAATAGGCACTTTCGGATCGAGTCGGGCTGGTTGGTAAAGGTCAATGTAATCGGTTCCCAGTCGTTTCAATGTATAGGCAAGTGAAGTCTTCACGGCTTCAGGGCGACCATCGAAGCCAAGAAAGTTGCCATCAGGAGAGCGCAGCGCACCGAATTTAACGGCAATGAATACATTTTCCCGCCGTCCTGTCAAGGCTTCGTTTAGCAGCATTTCATTGTGTCCCATGCCGTAAAAGTCGCCTGTATCCAGTAAGTTAATACCTGCATCAAGCGCTGCATGAATTGTTGCAATACTTTCCTTGCGATCGGCTGGCCCATAAACATCAGACATACCCATACAGCCAAGCCCAAGCGCCGATATCATTGAACCGTTTTTTCCGAGTTGACGCGACAACATAGCAACTTCTCCACTGTGGTGATAAAACTATGATACCAATCAAGTGACAAAAATCAATATCTGTCATTCAATCTTTGTTAAGAAACTATTCGGATCGTGTCTGATTAGCGGTGCTGTAGTAGCGATCGCTCATGAAAAAACGAACCGCAAAGGACGCAAAGGACACAAAGAAATAAGCTAGAGCGGCAAAACTAACTTGAGAGGTGAAACGAAAGGCTTAATTGCGTTTGCGCGAAAGAAAATCAAAAACGATTTTTCTAGGTTTCCAAAATATCTCTAGCAAGTTTTACCACACTAGGAAATAAGAGTTTCAGAGAGTTTTTGCGTAAGTCCTATATTTGTTATTTTTTGCTCAAGTCAGGGAACTCTATGAATACAATTCAGTACTTCACGCAGCATTAACCACAGAAAGGCTTCCCGTAGGGTAGCAACTTGTATTGGTTGTTGTGGGTTTAGTTGAACTGTGTTGTAAGGATAATTTAGAGTTTTGAGGAGCGGCTAATGGATAAATCAATTATTCAGTTGGTTGACGAATTACCGACTGACAATATTACTGTCAAAGTTTTAAAGGCTCTTGATTACGTAGCACCAGGTGAGTGGAGCAATTTGACGGGGTTTGATAATAGTATTCGCAGCATTACCGGAGAAACCGATGCTAAGGTAATTCAGAGAATCCGCGATCGCGCTGCCGTCTTATACCAAGATCCTCAAAAAGGCTATGAGTTTGCAATCAAACTTTATCAAACAATTGATAAGGCAGATACAGCTATGGCAGCAGCAGCTTTAGCGAATAAAGTTAGTGAGAAAATCGGCTTTCTGTCTTTTTTAGGCAACATTACTCCCAAAGCTGATGTCACTCAATCCATTGACTTAGCACTGAAAATCGCCGTCGAAATCATCGCTTTTTGCAAACTAAATGGTATTCCTCAACCTAACCCCCAAGAGTTTGCTAATTCCCTTGCGAACAACTATCAAAATGCATCCTTAATGCGGATGGTAGCTTTGGTTTGTATAGACGGAATACTACCATTAGGCCCCGACTTTCTTAGCAAAATTCATAACGTTATTAGTGGCGCTGATACTAGCGCAATAACTCAAAATCCGGTTTTCTCGGCTATCAATAACTTTCTTCCTGGTAGCAATCCCTCTGATAAAGTTGGTTTTCTCAGTCAGAGTTTTAACTCCGTCCAAGGCTGGATGAATGATTTAGTATCTAAAACAGGCATAACCCCGCAATCAATTTCTAGTAGCTTGGGTAATTTTATTCAGATTGCTGATGATAATTTAGATTTTGTTGCAGCATTCCTAGATCAAACTACCAATTACTACGAACATACAGGTACTCAAACTGTCGCTCGTGGATTGATTTTGGAAGCATACACTTTAGTAAAAGAAGAAATTAAACAAGAGCAAGAAAAGCCGATTCAAGATGTTTCGTCTGCTTCTGCTGTCAAGTCAGATAACAATCAGTATGAAGTCAGCAAAACTGTAGAAGTTTGGGATAGTGAAGAGGAAGATTGGTATCAGGGAACAATTGAAAAAATCCAAGAAGACCAATTCTTTATTCATTACCTTGGCTACGGTTCATCTTATGACGAATGGGTAGGCGAAGATGACATTCGGACTCGCGATCTTCGCGCTGCTGATGACAATGGATATGCAGTAGGTCAAAAAGTAAAATGCTGGGATGATGAGCAAGAGGCTTGGTATTCTGCAACGATTCAGCAAATCCAAAATCAGCAATACTTTGTTCGCTATGCTGGTTATGATTCATCTTATGATGAGTGGGTTGATAGCGATGAGATTTCTTAATTATTGAATTAGCACGGGGGCGGCGATCGCAATATCTCTGATGGGCTATTCGGTGTCGCGCCCTGTGCTAGTGGTCTATCTAATTCATTTTGACGGTTAGAGAGACGCGATAAATCGCCGTCTCTACAAGGATTTTATCTATCAATTATTTATTGACAGACTACTAGTGGTCTATCGCATTAATTTTGCTGGGTTGCGAGATCCCCGACTTCTTTAATAAGTCGGGGATCTGAACACCTTAACCTTTCAGAAATAATGACATGAACCACTAGCTAGCATATAGTACTTTTAAAAATTACGAATTATTTTGACAGTTGCGCTACTATATCCCCTATTGCCTTCGTGCAATAGGAGTAGTGCAGGTTAAACAGATGACAGAAGAATTTAATACACAGGGCGCACAGAATCTGGTGGCGATCGCAGATCAATTCGCTCAACAGGGAAAGGTTACAGGCATTAAAGCATTTGGTAGTGGTAATATTAATGACACCTTCTTAGCAACTCTAGATGACTCAAAAGAACAACATTTTGTCCTGCAACGCATCAACACGCAGGTATTTCGTCAGCCAAAACTGATTATGCAGAATATGCGTACCTTCACTGACCATGTTCACAAAAGGTTACAGCACAGCCCCTTGAATCGTCGTTGGGAAGTACCGCGCGTACTATTAACTAAGGATGCAGAAGACCACTTTCAGGATGCAGACGGCTCCTTTTGGCGGGCGATTAGCTTTATTGAAAACTCCCAGTCTTTTGATACTATGGGCGATCGCTCACAAGCGCAAGAAATTGGTTATGCCTTGGGGATGTTCCACAATTTAATCAGCGATTTGCCACCAGAAAAACTCGCTGATACCCTTCAAGGATTCCATATTACACCACTTTATCTCCAGCATTATGATGAAGCTTTAGCGACAGCTAGTATATGTAACAATGCTGAGGTTGATTATTGCTTCCGATTTGTTAGCGATCGCCAAGCCTTTGCACATATCTTAGAAAATGCCAAAACTGAGGGTAAATTACCTCTGCGTCTGATGCATGGCGATCCAAAAATCAATAACGTCATGTTCGATATTGTTACCCAGCAAGCCGTGAGTGTGATAGACCTCGACACCGTTAAACCTGGTCTGGTACATTACGATATTGGTGATTGTTTGCGATCGGGCTGCAATCCGGTTGGAGAAGAAACAGAGAATTGGGAAAGTGTTTATTTTGACACCGATCTATGTCAGGGAATCTTACAAGGCTATCTCTCTGTAGCAAAAGCCTTTCTTACCGAGAATGACTATGCATATATATATGATGCCATCCGTCTCATCGCCTTTGAATTAGGATTGAGATTTTTTGCGGATTATTTAGCTGGGAATGTTTACTTTAAAGTGAAGCACCCAGAACATAACTTAGCAAGAGCGATCGTGCAGTTTAAGCTTACCGAAAGTATCGAATCTCAAGAAATGCAGATTCGTAACATTATCAAAGATATGAAATGAACGAGCAGACATTTTCCCTACAACCCTTTCCTTCTAATGAATCGCCGCCTAATTTGAAAATTGCAGGTAATATTGCCCGAAATGGTAATAAACTTGCCATCCGCTATATGCTTGAAGGCGATTTAAAAGAAATTGCGATTTTTCCCATATCAAACACACAATCACGCAAGCATGAGTTGTGGAAAGACACCTGCTTTGAGTTCTTTCTTGGCATCAAGAATTCTGCACAATATTGGGAATTCAACCTCTCACCCGCAGGACACTGGAATGCCTATCGCCTTGATGGGTATCGTCAAGGAATGCAAGAGGAAACAGCTTTTGAAAATTTGCCGTTTAATGTTCAAAATCAAGGCGAAGATTTAGTACTTGTGTTGGATCTTGATTTGGGTAAAATTATTTCTGTAGAGCAAGCCATTGAAGTTGGCATTACTACTGTTGTTAAAGATAGAGGCGGTGAGGTGACTTACTGGGCGTTAACTCATGTAGGCGCGGAGGCTGATTTTCATTTGCGGGATAGTTTTATTATTGAATTGTGAGTTATATCTTACTTAAATTGGGAATAATAGTATGAGCTAAAATATAAAAACTCAGGATTAAAATTTACTCCTAATGTTCGCTAATAAAAAGCTTATTGCTAATATTATTTCTAATATTGGAAAAGTAGAAAAACAAACTCTGGAAGCTATGCGTGATGGAAGAATTGAACAAGAGCCAGCAATTACTGACAGATTATTAGGAGTTATGGAACATGTACTGAATAATAAAACTACAGCAGGAGTGAGATGGACTGTTAAGACACTTACAGATAGAGGACGAGGAAGCCAAGAAAATGAATTTGGTGCTGACTTCTTAGCTGCGTTGGAGCTTGAAATTGAGGGTTATCAAATTGCAAAAGGATTTTTAGCCCAGTCGAAGCGGATTGAACCAAGTCAGACTTTTAGTAGGCAAGAATTTTATCGACTTCAAGAACAATGTAGGAAGATGTTATCACATTCCTCAGCCTCTTTTGTTTTTCTCTATTCTCAGCAATCGATTGTTGTTGTTCCTGCAATAGAAATTATTACAGCAAGAGATTGTAACCCCCATGAACTTATAAGCAAACCTATGAAAAAGTTTTATCAAGAACACTTCGAGTGCTTTATTGGAGATCAAAACATTCGTAGTGCAAACCCCCAAGCTTTGGAAGAATTACGCAATCTACGCAATCGTTATGAAGCAAGGCGATTGGTTATACTTCATGGTTATAATGAGCCTGTTCAACTGAGTTTATTTGACAGAACCTAGAAGAATACCTTTGAATGGCAGCTTATTGTTTTAAACTTAAATTACCGTCGTAAATTTGTGTGTAACGCTTGATAATGACACAAAACACATTGAAGATTGATGCATTTTGGGATAAAGATGCAGAAGTTTGGGTTGCAACTAGTGAAAACGTCCCAGGATTGGTAACAGAAGCTTCTACGATTGAGTCTCTTACGCAAAAGCTCAGAGAAATGATACCAGAACTCCTTGTTCTAAATCGAATTGTACCTTCTGATTATGTGGGTTCTATTAGCTTTGAATTAACCAGCCATCGACAAGAGTTGATAGAGGTGGTTTCATAAATGGGTGTGTCTTTAACCCCTGAGTTGAAAAAGATACTTTCGGAAGCTGGTTGCTACTTTGAAAGACAAGGAAAGGGAGATCATGAAATTTGGTATAGTCCAATCACAGAGCGTCGTTTTGTGGTAGATAGCTCTATAAAGTCACGCCATACAGCTAACGCAGTTTTGAAACAAGCAGGACTGTCTAAAGCGTTTTAATTTTTTTGATAATTTTTGTATTAAGAACCTGGATAATGTACAAAGCGATCGCACATGATTGTAGCTTTGGTTGAGCAACAGCGATCGCAATCCGATAACTTAAGAAACACTTGGTATTGCCGAACGAATTGCACTAATAAAATTTTCGGCGTAATTCTGCGTTGAGAAATCTAAGGCGCGTTGTCTAGCAGCTATTCCTGCACTTTGGGCAAATTCTTGCTCGTCAAGATAGCGGAGAATTGCGATCGCTAATTTATCCGCATCGCCGTAAGGTGTTAATAGTCCATTCATCCCATCGGTAATAATCTCCGTCGGGCCGCCTGCATCGCCAGCAATCACAGGTTTACCCAACGCCATCGCCTCAATAATCACAATTCCAAAGGGTTCCTTATCCGAGGCATGAACGAATACATCCATCGCCTGCACCCACTCCGGGATATTACGCTGTAGTCCAGCCATAATTACTTGCTCTTTCAAGCCCAAGCTGGCAATTTCGGCTTTTAAAAAGTCTTCATAGTCGGGTTCAAAATCGTGCTTACCGCCAACTACCACACAATGGGCATCAGGATACTTCTGTAAAATTTTCGGCATTGCTTGCACCAATACGTGCATTCCCTTCCATCGTTGCAATCGTCCCACAATTCCAATCAACGGGCCGTGTAAGGGTAAGCCGAGTTTGCGCCGTGCTTCTTCAGGAGTTGGCAAAGCATTAGGCTCAAATCGGTCTAATGCTACACCAGGATAAACCAAAGGTGTTGGCCTGTGAGGCCAAATCTCTGCTTGTGCTTGCTTGCCATCCTGGGAAAGAGTGATAATTGCGCGGGCTGGGATTAAAGTAGCGAGTCTTACCAACCAAGTTTTATCGCTAGGTACTTCTAGTTGATACCATACAGCAGGTAAACCCGCCAGCATCGCGGCCAAGCCTCCAGATATATGCGTAATCCACATCCAATTGACAATTATATCTGCATGTTCGCGGCGTGCGATCGCAGCTATCTGAAAAACAGCGCCAATAAAACGGTGGATTTGGCGTAAACGTCCACTTTCCACAACTCGCACATCAATACCGAGAGACCTTACTTTTTCTACCATCGGGCCGTGTTCTAAAAATATCACCAGCCACTCAACACCAGCATTACGTCCTTGTTGCACCAAATCCCAAAGCATCATTTCACCGCCGCCTCGTTGCTCGGCTAGTGGCATTACAATAATTGCTTTCATAATTTATATCATTCCTATTTAAGTTGTAAAATTTTGTTTTTTTAGCTCAATTCATATTTATGAATTATTGGGATTGCTATAGTATTTATGTCCTGCCATAGCCATAGCTAAAAATCCCCAAAGAATCATCCCTGCTACACTCAACATTCCGCTACCAATAACTAGCTGTGTAGCAGAACTGATGCCAATGGCGCGGGCAGCACTAATAAAACTATCAAAACGTCCCTCACCATAACTGCTAACACTAATAATTAACAAGATTAATCCACCCATATAAAAGATGGCTCCAAACCAACCAAGGGTGAAAAACATATCTAAAATGCCACTATCAATCACCACTACTTCAATTTGACCAGTTTTTTCATTAACTTTCCAGATATTTCCTAAGCCGTTACCTAAACCATTAGAAAGGGCTAGACCAAGGTTTTTGTCATAACTTCCCGATCTATCTTTAAAACTTGTATCATCTTGAAGATTAGAAAAAGTTTCCAAACGGGCTGATACAACTCCAGCAATTGGCTGGATAGTTGTCAACGGTACAACGCAAATTGCCATCACCACAATTATGGTGATTAAGCGCATTTGAATCCGGGCTTTCACTGAACCCACAATCATAATGATTCCAAATAACCAACCTCCCCAATTAGTCCGCGCTTGTGTTAGTAGGAAGGATAAGTAACCAACAGCTGAAGCCGGAAAAATTAAATTTCCCGAACTGGTAAATAACAACAGTAAACCAGCTTGCATGACGGAACCAAAGGGGCCAACTGAGTGCAATGTACTCCAGACACGCATCCCGAAAGGTACAGGGTTTCCAGAACTCATAAATAGTTTTGATTGGATGAGCCAATACCTATCCCACTCAGGAGCTACTACGAATTGATATATGCCATAAGTTCCTAAAATCAACACACACCACAGGAATGTTCGCTGAATATTCTGGCGATAGCTAGGATAATCTCGCCAGTTTATAAATAAGTGAAAAGCGAAAATAATCGGACTGAGCCAATCCATCAGTCCGCGTGCTACAGGGATTGGTGGGTTATAAATCAGACCGATGAGAAAGCCATAAAAGACTCCAATAAAAGCCATAACAAACGGCAAACCCCCTTGACGAGAGGCGCGGGGAAAATGTCGCAAGAATGTTGCGATAGTTACAAACACCACCAAATAGGGTGCTATGAGCATCTGGCGGGTAGCATCCCAACCCACCTTATAGTCAACTAAGCGGGTAGCTAAGGGCGTGAGAAACCAAATCCACCAGGTAAAGCTGATGTAGAGAATGGGATGCCGCAAGTATAAAAACACGGCTACTGCTAAAGCCGTCACTGGATAAATTAGACGCAATGCAGCAGTAGCACCAGCAAAATAGCAAACTACAGTTAGTAGTATAAAGCCTGCGATCGCCATCCACCCCTGTTGCGATCGCTCTTCAGGAGAATAGTTTTCTTGTGAAAAACTATTGAAAAGTATCTGCTTAGAATTCATTCAATTTTAGATTTTGGATTTACCAAAGGTTTGTAGTAAGCACTTCAGTGCTTAGAAAATAAGGACTAAAGTCCTTACTACGAACTTGTTTATCTATCAATTTCAACTTGACAGATATAATTAAGAAGAAATTGAATTCATTTTTAATTACAAATTACGAATTACGAATTACGAATTCTTTATATCCTTGCCAACGCCCCCGCCAAGATGCCAGCAACTTCTTACCCGCCAACTGTCCTTGACTAGGTAAAAATCTCAGCCATTGTACGAAACCCAAACTATCGCACGTACCCACAAAAACTGCCCAGAATAAAAATACAATCCGGCGGATAAATGGCAAATGCTCTAGTAAAACTAAAGTTTCATTATGGACTAAATTAATAAAGGCAATCTCGTTAAAATTATTTCGCTGATCTTCATCAAAACGTTTTGCTGGATAGTGGTCTACAGCAACATTAGGATCGTAAATTATCTTCCAACCAGCCCGTTTTAATGTCAGAGTAAATGCCATTTCAAAATGTACTTGCGCCCCAGTACCACGCATCCGCTCGTCAAAGCGCAATTGTGCGATCGCCTCTTTACGAAAACTCATGTTTACGCCTTTGAGAATATCGACTTCACGCGGTTCTCCCACTCCCAGATGATGGTTGCCAATCACTCGCCCAAACCATTGCAACTGTCCCACTACTGGGCGGGATTCGTCTTCTAATTTGCTGCCGTGATATATCCAATCACGCCCTCCCAGACCGCCAAGGCGACTATCTGAGGTAAAGTAAGCAGCGATGCGCTCTAACCAATCGGGATGGGGTGCAGCATCATCATCAGTAATGGAGACAATATCGCCCTCCACTGCTGCTAGTCCGGCGTTGAGGGCTGCTACTACACCCGGCTGTGTAACTTTCACAGTATGCAGAGGTAGATTGGGGGCGTTTAATTGCGCCAGAAATTGCCAAGTTTCTGCATCCGTATCGCGGACAACCACTATTACCTGATCGACGGGTTTAATTTGCTCCTGTAGCGCCAAAAGGCAGCGTGATAGGTCTTGTGGACGGCGATAAGTTGGTATCAGAACGGTGTTCCGCATTGCTTAACTCCTCGAATAAATCCACATAAGTTTGTGCCATAGTAGTCCAGCTATGTTTTTCTGCCACTGAACGAGCAGCTTTCCCCATCTGTTGGATGAGGGCGGGACTGCTCACCAAAGTCAGCAACGCCAAAGCCAAAGCATCACTATCATCTGAGTCGGATAAAACGATGCCACATTCTGGTGTCACTAACTCTCCGCCCCCAGTGGCTGTGGCAGTAATTACTGGCAGTCCTGAAGAAAGTGCTTCTAACAATACGAGGCTGCAAGCTTCGTATCGGGAAGGAAAAACAAATAAATCTACTGCTTGCATAATTTGGGGGATATCACGGCGAAATCCTACAAAATGCACGCGCTTACTTAACCCCAAAGAGGCTGCTAACTGAGGGAAAGGGCTATTTTGAGTGTGTCCCACTACTACCAGATGTAAATCGGGGGCTTTCACCAAAGCGTGCAGTACAGTGTCTAAGTTCTTTCTGGGTGTGCGGATGTCTCCAGCGAATAATGCTAGGGTGACGTTTTCCGGTAAACCTAATTTTTGGCGTAGGCGTAGCCCGCCGCAGGCATCGCTTTCACCAGGGGCAAACTCTTCTAAGTCAACGCCATTGATAATTACACGAATGCAAGAACGCGGTACACCAATATTGACTAATTCCTGAGCTACTTTTTCGGATACAGCCACGACAACCTGCGCTTTTTGGAAAGCCTGTTTTTCCCAACGGGCATTAAAAGCCGTAAATAGCCATTGGTACAAACCATAAAAATCTCGGCGATTGCGAGAAATATGAACAGGCGATCGCAACCATGAACTGTGGACAAAATGTACAGCATTCACATCAGCCGCAGCCAAATTAATTGCGCCATTGACTTTAACTAAATCAATATCAGAGCGGTGTTTCCGCAACCAATCTGCACTTTTTTGGGCAAATATGAAATTTCGCACAAATTCTGTCGGGTAGTCTTTGACTGGAATTCTAACCCATTTAACTTGACTATTATCTTCTAATTCTGGTGCAACTTCACTCGCTAATAATGTCAGTTGATGACCACGACGAATTGCTTCATTAGCAACCTCATAGTTTACCCGTCCCTGTCCATCACCTTTCTGAATTTTATGAGTAACAATACAAAGTTTCATTCACTACCTTCTTGAGTAATCTAAGCTCGCCCAGAGCCGCAGAAAAAGAAATTAAAATAATCTTCTTTTCTTTCTTTCGCGTTCTTTGCATTTTGTTAAAAAATATCTTTTATAACTCAGACCTAATTGCTCTATTCTTTCGACATTTTTATTAATTTATTTGCCAAAATTTCTGGAGTAAAACTAAGACTGAGTGCTACTATAGTTCGGGTGTTAAACTTTTGTCTTCTCAATGTCTGCCAAAAATAAGAACGTGCTGCCGCTATCTGTTCGCTTCGGAGCAAACCAATTCCGAAGGTTGTATTAGCTTCTAACCATTTCTGTTGAAAATAGTTTCGAAACTGCTGTAGACGAGTATCTTCCATAAAGACTTGATAACAGAACATTTCGCTTTTAGCCTTGCGGATTTTTGCCTGTACATCTCGACTTCCACTGAGCATAGTATCAGTTTGCTCGTGGGCACGATATCGCGTCAATCTTTCTGGATAGTAGTAAGCAGCATGACCAGATATAGAGCAGAGGTAGGTCAAATATAAATCCCACATTCCCCCAACTTCTGAAGGAATACTATCCCAATCAACAAATTTATTCCGAATTACACAAGATGCGGCAGTTGGGATACTTTTATCTATCAACCCAATTTTGTAAAAAGGTTGATGAATTCCTTTTGCTAATTTGTCTCGCTTATAACCGCGTGTATTTTCTTCAGTTCCAAGATTATTAATAATACCATTGGCATCTATAATATATTGGTCACAGAAAGCAATAATTAAATCAGGATTTTCTTCTAGTGGTGGTATAAGCTTTGCTAAAAAGTCTTCATTCCACATATCATCATCATGAAGGCTAGCAACGTATTTACCTTGAGCCATTTTGAAAGCGTGTTGCTGATTAGCAAGCATACCCACATTTTGCTCATGTCGCCAAAATCGAATGCGTAAATCAGCAAAAGATGCAACAATAGCTTGGGTATCTTCTTCACTACAATTATCTGAAATAATAATTTCGATATTTTGATAAGTCTGTTGAATAGCACTAGCGATCGCTTGCTTGAGATATTCTGGTCGATTATATGTAGGGATAATAACGCTAACTAGAGGCTGTTGGTATTCTTGAAAAAATGACATATTTTTTCCCTTTATATTTCATAGATAAAAGATGCACTATTTGAAATTTTGACCAAAATTAGCTTATTTCACTTGAGGATTGCTATATAAGTTTCTCGCTCTCGAAGGAAATTCAGCTATTGTTTGTGCATAAATTGTTCGCAGATTATTTACATGAGCAGCCATTGTAAATTCTTTCATCAATAAAGCATGGCCTTCTTCGCCCATCTGTCGGCTTTTTTGATGATCTCCATACAACTCATGAATAGCATCAACCAGCTTTTTGATATCATTACCTGGAACCAAAATACCTGTTTCTCCATCTCGTAAATGTTCTGGAATACCTCCGACTGCACTACCAATTACAGGTCGATAATTAGCATAAGCTTCTAGAGTTACAAGACCGGCAGGTTCAGGCCAGACACTAGGGAAGATGACTGCAAAACACTGTTGATAAAGTTGATTTATTTTTTCAGCATCACACCAACCATGCCAAGTAATCCGCTTACTTAATCCGAGTGTTTTTGCTAACTTTTCTAACCGTGGTCGTTCCCAGCCTTCACCTGCAATATCAAGTTGGATTTGCGGATTTGTATGTATTAAGCTTTTAAGCAGCCATTCTAAACCTTTATCAGAAACAATCCGTCCCGCAAATAAAATTCTATGATTTTGGTGGATTTCTAAACTCAGGGGAGCGGTTGTTATTTGCGGTACAGAGATACCACAGTGGAGCGTCACAATTTGCTCCGGGGGTACACCGTTTTTAATCAACTCTTGACGCACATATTCGCTATTAGCAACAAAGGTAATTTTTACCTTTTTTAAGATATCTAATAACTGATGAGTATTCTGAAGTTCTTTAAGAGTTTTTAACGGTCTACGACTACCGCATTTATCTACTAGTTTACCCCAGGTACAACCTAAGTAAGAAAAGTTGCGATCGCAGATTGTTCGTTGCCCTGCTAAATACTTTGTGCCACTAGGACAGTACAATGAGTGATTATGAACGCTGAAGACAGCAGGACATTCGCCCGTAAGCTGCAATAGTAAATCTGGGCTGTGGATGTGCAGCAGCTTGAATTGACTTTGGTCAACACCCTTGAGTGATTTTATCACGCGATCGCTAACTTCAGGTGGTCGATGTTCAAACAGAGAAGCTAAATAAGTTTCAACACCTCCACCCTCACCTACATCAAAATTCGAGCATTGATAAATTAGGTCTTCTTCAAAAATCCCTTTATGCAATTGTTTATCATTTTGCTTGGTATCACTGATTAAGTTAAGCATTAATTACTACTTTCACCACGTTATTACTAATTATATTTCTCATATAAATGGAGGCTATTTTCATCAATTTATATGCCAACATTAAACCAAAGCTTGTGTCTAACATCACTCACATAATGCCTGAGAGCAATGTTTTTACTTGCAGATCGATCTGGATAGATGAACTGGTCTTCTACATTGAGAACATATTTTTTTGTACATAAAGGCTGACCATGATTGTGGTGCATTGTCAAATGTACAATCGTTTGTTCAGTAAAATAAATAGGAGTCTCTTGAAGATTTGCTAAACGTTCGATAGCAAAACTCCAGTCGAATTCATGCCTAAATAATATAAATCCACCATTAACTGGATTTGATTTTTCAGAATCATCATAAATAATTCGTTCGTCAAGCGACAAAGAACAATCAGGTAGATAAAGAGAGTATTTTTCCTCCGACTTACTCAAATCTATTAAGTCAATCCCGCCGGGAAAAAATAAAATATCTGAATCAGTGTAAATCGTAGTACCATTAATAGGAATTGACATTAATGCCGACAACTTTTTGCCCAGTGGATGCAATTGAGCATAATCAAGAACACATTGAGGTAAATCCGTTCTCAGGAAATTTTGTAAAAGTATTACCTTAACGCAGGGATGGACGCGGCGGAGTAAATTACAACTAGACTCGGTGTAACTGCCATCAGAAATTACAGCAAATGTATCTGGAATGCCGACATGACGAATGAATGAGCGAATACTTGCCACTTGTTCTGGTAAATCGCGTTCGCATGAGAAAGCATAGACACTTATCGGAACTTGCCGAGTTTGTTTGATGGGGATACTGGCAATCTGAGAAATAGCTGCTTTATATAAGGAGCGATTAAATTTACCCTGAACTTTAGCAGCATGATAGCCTATATTTACCATTTATTTTTCCTGATTAGAATTATAAATAATTAGCTAGGAGAATAAACTCGTAATTCGCAAATTACGAATTACGAATTACGAATTACGAATTATAGTATTGCATCTGGTGATATTCCCAAAGCTTGCCTTGGCGTGCGAGTAATTCTTGATATTTGCCCTGTTCTACTATCCGTCCTGCTTCTAGAACTACGACTTTATCTGCTTTAGAAATAGTAGAAAGACGGTGAGCGATCGCAATTACTGTTCTACCCACAGATAGCTTTTCTAATGAATCTTGAATTAATCGCTCTGATACAGAATCTAGGGCGCTAGTTGCTTCATCCAAAATCAAAATTTCGGGGTTCCGTAGTAGTGCCCGCGCGATCGCAATTCGCTGTCTTTGTCCTCCAGATAATCTAACACCCCGATCTCCTAATTGGGTATTAAAACCTTCGGGCATTTCTAAAATAAATTCCAACGCATTTGCTAATCTAGCAGCTTCTTGAATTTGCTCATTAGTCGCTTGTGGAGTCCCATAAGCAATATTTTGCCAAACATCAGTATTGAAGATAAAAGTATCCTGACTGACGACAGCTATTTGACGACGGAGGGAGTTAATTTCAAACAGCTTTATATCAATTTCATCGATATAAACATTTCCCTCTGTGGCATTGTAAAATCGGGGAATTAAATCAGCAAGGGTAGTTTTGCCAGCGCCAGAAGCTCCAACTAGTGCAGTCATTTTCCCCTTTTCAATGGTTAGGGTAATGTTATGCAATACTATATTTTTGTCATCGTAGCCAAAATCTACGGATACTAAATTTATTGCCCTTTCTAATGCCTTAAATTCAAGCTTTCCATTCTGAAAATAATTTTTATCATCACTTTTCAACAGATTTTTAATGTTGTCTGCCGAGCCATGTAGGGTACTGAGAAATGCCCGCGTGCCATTAATATCTTGAACAAAGGGAATGAAGCGAAATAGCACAAAGAAAAATGTTAGTAAAGAAGCAACTTGTAGGGTTCCATTACTAACCAGGCTGGTGAATGCCAAAATAATCATTCCCACCAATACTGTAGTAGCCACACCTTCAGCAATTGGCTTAACAAGTGTCCAAGTAAATACAACTTTAGTTGTAGTACTTACTACCTTGTCGCTGGCTTTGTAGTAACGTTGGCGCTCAAATTCTTGAGTACCACAAGAATGAACAGTGCGAATGCCATTAATAAATTCTATGGCTGTTGATGTAAAATTAGCATTAGCAGTTGTCATGCCAAAACTTGATTCTCTGACTCTGGCATTCAGATTAGATAACCCTACACCTAAAAGTGTAAATAGCAATGCGGAAATTACAGTTAGTTGCCATGATATCAAGAACATTGATATTAAGTAGACAAAAGTTGTTATTCCCCTAGTTACTAAAAAAGCTGCGCCACTGAAACCCTGTCTGATTCTTTCGATCTCTGTGGTGATTGTGTTAATGAGTTCACCAGAACGAGTTTTGGCAAAATAGCTTAACGATAAGGATTGTAACTGTTCAAAAATTTGTTTGCGTAAGCGATCGCCAAAATGCAGTTGAGATAATTCAGTATAGACTTGTCCAAAATAATTGAAGGCAACACGTAACCAAGTACTCAATAAAATCAGCGAAGAGATGCGGTATAAACGATTAATTGCCGATGTCTTAGATCCCAATACTAAAGTATCAAACCATTCTACTCCTGTTTGGACAGGTTGAGCGTTTGGACTAGTTAAGCTTTGCAAGAAGGAGAGTAAAAAACCAATACTCACACCTTCAAAGGTTGCTGCTAAAATTGAGAATGTCAGAGCTAAAATTACTATTTTGCGAAAGTGTTTAAATTCTCGCAATAGCAAATAGTTATCTTGCCAAAAGCTGGAAGCTTTGAGCAGACTACGGAATTTTTGAGGAAGTTGAGAATTCATGGATTTTATAATAATAGTTTGGCAAGGTAGATAGACCGCTATAGATGCTACGTAAGCAATTTTTGGGTTAGCTTCAGTGCGGTAGATGAAATACCGCACAGATAAGTTACAGTGTTTGGCTATCTAGATGTAACAGGTGAGACTGTGCCTCTACTTCCCATGAAGCTTTAATTTCTGGTAGTTTATTTAGCTGTACCGCATCTTCTAAAGTCCAACCACGAGATCCCGTCAAACTCATGTCACCCCGCAGTACGTTAAATAACTGGGGCAGATTATCGAGACTGTATTTACTCATCCAACGCCCTAGTGGTGTAATGTTGTGCGGGCAAAACTTTATTGATTGAAAGAGTTTACCCCGTTCTCCAACACGCCATTCACGACAAAAAAGCGATCCTGTCGAGTCAATCTGCATCAACACAATCAATCCCAACATTACTGGACTTACTAATAGCAGCAAGACGAAAGCAGCAATCCAATCAATTAATCGCTGCAATTGTCTCCAGGGTTGATTAGGCAGTTTATTGCCGGTAGGTATGCTGAGGAATATTGGTTTATCTGCTTCTTCACACGCATCTGCCCAAAACCTGAGCAAAACCTCACCCAGCTTTGGATCTATACTTACCAAAGTTACAGGAGAATGTTGTAAGCATTCTACTAGCGATCGCTTACTATCTAATGAAGGCAGATAGGGTTGTTTCACTCGTCCAGGCTGCTTTACCAATAACTGACCCCGCCGCCATTGGAGTGTGCAGTACCCACGACGATCTTGGTGTTCCTGGGTTACATCATATAAATTCTCTAGAGTTGGAATTATTGAAGCTGTCATAATGTCTTTGGGTTTATACAGGAGTGAATTAGTGAGGCGTTATCAAAGGCTATCAATGCCAAAGACCCAAATCCGAATCTTGTTGTAAGTCCAAAAAGTTGGAGATAATTGAGGGCAAAAATATGTTATTGCTATTTGCCACTCAGCCAAGCACATATCGTCCAGAATTCCGGTGGTGTAGAGGTGTACAATCAACGTTACTATCAATATTCATGGACAATCGGTATTTTCCGGTAACTACTGAAAGTAGAAATATGTAGAGGGAAATTACCCATAAATCGATATTTACGTTTAATTGCACTGAGGTGTTTATTGTATCGATAGATGTAAAAAAACCAGTCTGCTCTTGTCTTCTAGCCTTTATGAATGTGCTTTCATCTCTAGAATATAAGACTATCTAGAAACAGCGATCGCTCAACTAAATTCTTTATTTACTCTTTAAAGAGCCAGTGATTTCTCTGAAAACTCATAAAGATAGTATAAATATACTAAAATTTTCCCGATCGCAATAAAATTAAATTTTGTTCATAAAAAAGCAAGGTAGCACAGCTGTGCTACCTTGCTTGGTTTGTAGTGAGCGCTTTAGCGCTCAAATCAAGGACTAAAGTCCTTACTACAAACTCTTGAAACTAAGTACTAGTTACTTTTCTACAGCTTGACGCAGGGCCAATTGCTGTTGTTTTACATAAGGTACGTAATTACTGCTAGAGTTTGATACCCCGTTAGCCACAACCCCAATCAGATTTAACTTACTTAGCATGGCTGTAGCCTGAGTCAGCTGGCTTCGTGTCACAATACCAATGCTTGCCACCATGACCACACTACGACAAGATGAAGCGGTAAGCATGGCATCCACCAAGCCAAGAACTGGGGGAGCATCTATGAGTACCAAATCATAGTTTTCCTCAAAAGCTGCCATCAATTGCATCATCCGAGGGGAACTCAACAGATTAGCTGGGTCAGCAGGTTTGGGGCCAGCAGTCAAAATATCGATGTAGGAGGAACCTGAATATTGAAGACTAATCTGGTTTGGTAGAGTTGCATCACTCGCTAATAGAGTTGAAAGCCCCTGTTCATTAGGAAGATTCAGTTGGTGGTGCAAGCTGGGATCGCGTAAATTGGCATCAATCAGTAACACTCTTTTGTGTAAACGGGCAGCACTCATCGCCAGACCAAGCGCCAAAGCTGATTTCCCCTCATCGGCTAAAGCTGAGGTAATCATCAAAGATTTTAAATTAGCAACAGTATTTAAAAGTTCAATGTTTTTGTAAATCAGATCCAGCGATTCCCAACGCGGTGGAGATTGTAATACCTGAATTGTCCAGGGAGCGAGAACTTCTGGCTTCCCAAAAGGCAACTTGATCATTGATTCTTTGGGTTTGGCTGGCGGTAATTTGGGAGTTGTTCCCAACAACGGCATGGCCATTTGCTTCTCTAATTCAGCAGTGGTGTGAACTGCATCATCAGCCGATTCTCGAATAAAGGCAGCAATGCCTCCTAACATAAATCCAACCACTCCACCTAACAGCAAATTCTGCTGAAGATTGGGGCCTAATTGGCCACCTTTTTGAGGTTCTTCCACAACTTCCCAATTAAAACCACCCTTGGAAAGTTCTTGCCGTAATTGCTGTTCTGCTCTTAAAAGTTGCTCTAACCTTTCACGACTAAATTGTAACTGCGGTAGCATCCGATTGTAATAAGCTAACAGAGGCGGAAAGCGTTTTATTTCCAAACGCAGATCGTTTTCTTTCTGAGCTAAAGTTTGATCGCGAGCAGTTAAAGCAACTATAGTTGTCTGCGTTTCCACTAACTGACCAGCAAGGCTAAGATCGATTTGGCCAAGTTGTCCTTTTTCGAGAAGAGAGTCTCCAGAAGTGAATCCACCAGCAGATTTTTCGCCTAAAGTTCTTCCTACTTCTTGTTGCAATAATTCCTTCTGACTCTGAAGCTGTTCTTTGAGCTTTTGCACACTCGGAGTCTGATCTGTAAAGCGTAAACGTTCTTGTGCTAGTGCTAGTTCTGTTTTTTGAATTTCGTTCAGTAAGCCTTGATAGCGAGTAGACTGACTCAGACGAGAAGCAACTAAAGCATTTTGGGGAGAACGGTTAAGTTGTTCTTCCAGAGATTTTTGGCGTGCTAAAGCTTCCCCATATTGAGCGCGAGTTGTCTGTCGTTCTTGGGAAATATTGTTCAAAGCTGTTTCAATCGCCTTGGCCTGTGACTCTGGATCGATTAAGTTCTGATTTCTACGAAACCTTTGTAAATTTGTCTCAGCCGCGTTCACTTCTTCACTGGCTTTACTTAACTGTTCCCTAATAATTTGCAGACCTTTTTGTAAACGCGAATTCTGTTGGTCTTTGTTATATTCGACATAAACTTGTCGAATTGCACCCAGAACTTTTTGTGTTTTTTCTGGATCTCCAGCCGTGTATTCAACTTGAAATATTTTAGTAGCGACATTATCTTCTTTGCTCCTTAATTGAGTTAAGACCAAAGAAGCTTTGATTTCACTTGCACTTATATCTGGATAACTAGATTGAAGTTTATCAACTGCTTTTTGAATGAGTCCCGAACTCTGCATCAAGTTAAGCTGGGTTGCAGTATCTATCACAACATTAGAGTCGGTAAACTGGTTGTCTAACCCAGCACCTTCTGTCTTGCCTTGATAGTTAGGTTCTACTAGCAGTTGCATTGAACTTTTATAAGTAGGTTTGGTCTTTAAAGTTACTATACCTGCAATAGCAATAGAACTAATTAATACTGCTAAAAACCAAGGAAATCTTCGTACAAATACGGCAAATAACTGTCCGTAACCTGGCTCACTTTCAGAAGCTGGAGTTATCTGAGGATTTAGACTAGTTTGAACCACTTTTATTATCCTTGTCTTCAAGACTTACGCTAAGAGATATCCCGAAGAATACCTATTGTTTTTACGAACTACCTTTAGAGAGCGCATCGCTAGAGAAGTACGCCAAAGAGGAGAGAGAAAAATAAATAGGTAATCTTATAGTAAGAAGAGATTCAGAAATCAAATGAATAATTGATGCCCACCACAAGCCTGATTAATAATTTGCTCAACCTTCCCAAAAAAGGCATTTTCTGAAAAGTTTGCTACCGCATGATTTCGGATGCGCTCGTAATTCCAAGAAATGCCATTGGCTTCTAGTAATGCAACTTGTAAAGATTCGGGTGTTTGTCTTTTGAAAAAGACTCCTGTTTCACCTGGTATTTGAGTATCTAATACTCCACCTGCTCCATAAGCGATAACTGGTGTGCCGCTAGCATTAGCTTCTACTGGAACTAACCCGTAATCTTCTAAGGCTGCGACAATAATAGACTTGGCTTTGGAAAACAAGTCTTTGCGGGTTCTATCACTTACGTGTCCCAAGAACACAATATTTTTTAATGCTTTAGATTTTAACCGTTCTAATTCTGGCCCGTCACCTGATATTAATAATTGCCATCCCAGCCAGTTAAAAGCTTCGACTATTATATCAAGGCGTTTATAGCTAATCATCCGGGCTGAAGCCAGATAATATTCATCTTTTATATCTGAAAAAACAAATTTACTAGTATCAATTGGATAGTTTACCATCATTGCCTTTTTGCCATAAATATTTTCAATCCGGCGGGCAACAACACTAGAATTAGCTATGTAAAGGTCAGGTTCCTGTGCATATTTCAGGTCTACCTTTCTCATTACTTGAAATACTTGTTCAATTAAAGGTGCAAAATATCTATAGTCTCCGTATTCTCTTAAATAGGTTGCTGTATCCCATAAGAAACGGGTGACGTTATGACAAAAGCAAATGTGGCGGGCATTGGGATTTTTTCGGACTGCTTTGGCGAAGCTGGTGCTACTGCTAATAATTAGATCGTAGTCTTGCAGATCCAAGGCGCGAAAGGCAGGAAAATATAGAGGAGCCATTGCCCTGAAATATTTTGCTGCACCAGGGATTTTTTGTAAGAAGGTTGTGTTGACGATGCGATCGCCTAAATCGATAGTTTTTTGGCGATCGTACAGAGATGTGAAAATGTCTGCTTCGGGATAACGCTTACAAAGCAGTTCAAATACACGCTCTGCCCCACCTCGCTGGGTTAAATAATCGTGGACTAGAGCAATTTTCATCAATTTGACCTAAAGTTTCGATCGGGTGTGTTTCAACGCTCCCCAGCAAGTTACTATCAACAACTTTAGTGTCCCGCAGTATAGCTTCCTTTTCTCTCTGTTTACGAAATTCTGGCGACAAATACATTGGTAGGGCTTCGGAGATCCCCCCAACCCCCCTTAAAAAGGGGGGCTTTTTCTCCTCTTTACCCCCTTTTTAAGGGGGTCGCCGTAGGCGGGGGGATCTGATCCGAAACCTATTAGGGGCGTACAGCTGTACGCCCCTACAGCCGATTTATTTGTTGCTATTACCCAACTGCTACCAAGATTTTTTCTGTGGCGAAATAATTGTTTTGCTCAGTTCTTAGTTGGTCGCAGAGTCTGCCTTCAGGTAATTCTACATCCTCATAAGTGAGGACTTGATCCTTAGAAATATCCCGTTTTAGGCGACACCCTTCAGCTAAACCAATTGGTAGAAGATTTTGCTGTTGGACAATGGGGGAATTTTCACATTGTCCGTAGGTCATGTAGTAACCGATGCCATCTAGGGTTTCTCCTGCTTTCAGGTCGATTTTGGCGGTGGTGACAACATCTACTAATGGACCTGCGAGTGGAGACATAACGGCATCACCGAAGAGGACAGCACGCGCTACGGACAAGGGAACTTCAAAATGACAGAGGTGATAAGGAGTATGGAAGCTGTAAAGTGGGCCTTCGCCTAATTTGTATAAGTTGAGATAGTGGCGTTGCTTGGGGTCGTCGTGAGTGGCAAATACATATACGCCTGGGCCTGGTTTTGCTCCAACTACATAATCGACAATGCCGCCCAGTTCTTTGAGTTGTTCAACATCATATAAATGGGTCATTTCATCGACATAACCGTTGAAGTCATATCCCAACATTCCCCGTTTGGCGACTTTCATCCCTGTGGCATTGGCAACGATCGCTTGCTCGAAGGAAATTTTGGTTCCGTCGGCGAAGCTAGCCACCATGTGGGGCTTTTGACCCCAACGTTTAGCAAATCCTTCCTGGGTGGTGGGATTGCGATAGGGGTCTTGGAGTCCTTTAATGTTACCGCATAATAATGGAGTTAGACCAATGCTTTTGACAAAGCGGTAGAGGTTCATTTGCACCCCTGGCTGATCGCCATCACAAGCAGTAAGAATGACACCTGCTTTGTCAGCATAGACTTTCAGGATGGGGCCAATAGTGCCGTCGAGTTCGGCATTCATCATAATCACATGTTTGCAATGGGCGATCGCTTCCATGATGACGTGAGCGCCAAATTCCACTGCACCTGTGACTTCGATTATGGCCTCGATGCCCTCAGCCTGACACAGTAACTTAGCGTCTTCTGTGACTGCATATTTACCATTTGCGATCGCATCTTCTAATTCGCTGACAGTTGCAACAACTTGAATATCTTCAATTCCTGCTTCCGAATAAGCTTGTTTAGCTGCGTCAATCTGGCGATTGGAGATTGCAACTAACTCCATTCCTGGCACTGAATTGACAATTTGGTTGGCAATTCCTCGACCCATAAAACCAGCACCAATCATTCCCACTTTAATAGGATTTCCTGCTGCTGCACGGGCTTGTAAGGCGCGATCGATAATAATCATGAACTAAACTCCTTTTTGGAACTGTTGGTTGTGATACAAATTCTCTATAAACTTGCACTTAATGATTTTTTACAGCTAAATATTAAGTACATTTTCATCGGAATTAAGATTAGTGATGGCTACTAACTGTTTGTTTGCTAGATGCCATAGAACCAATGTGTTTTTTCTGGCTGTGATTTTCGATAATTTGCTCCACAACATTTCTGTAGACTTGAGCAAACTTATCTTTAGTATGATTTGCTCTTGCATATTCCCAAGCTTGACGAGACATAAACTTTAAGTCTTCTACAGGCAAATTAGAAATACTTATAACTTTCGCCTTAATTTCTTCAAGGGAAAGATTATCAAAAATCACACCAAAATCGTGAACATCTACACCAGATTCGTAGCTTAAAATAGGAATTAGCCCAGCTTGTAAGCAACTGATTACTGCTCCTGATTGTCCTTCGGAAACGGAAGGATAAACAAGCCCTAGACAGTTATTTGTCACCTCTATAAAGTCAGGGCTACTAACATCAATCCACCCATAAGTGTGGATATTGGGTGTTTCGTACAGTTCTTTATAGAAAGCTTGCTCAAATTCTTTGTCATTACTTACCGGGCCACAAACTGTTAAATGGTATTCCGGCATTTGGGCAAAGGCATCTAAAACTAAATCTAATCCTTTAAGGACTAAAGCACTACCACCAAACCACAGAAAACGTTTTCTTACCGCTTCAAAATCTTTCTTGTCAGGATAGGGATAAACGACAGGCGAAGAAATTGGAATCCGATACATTGGTTTATTAGCATACTTGAATGTATCGGTTGTGAAATCGTTACCCAACACAATTGCACAATCGGCATATTCAATTCCCAAGTTAGGAACCTCAAATCGCTGTGGTTTTAAGGTTACACCTTTGCGCTGTTGTACTTCTAGAAGCCTGTTGCATTCAGCTGCATTACGAAACACCATATTTGCAATGTCAACGTGGAAAATTTTGATGCAATCTTTATTGAGTTTTGGTGCAAGTGCTTCCATCCGATGACGGATATCAATGAAAAATGCGTAGTGCTTTTGCGGAACGAATTTATCATTGTGGAACTGGATAACATCAACGTTATAGCCCAAGTCTAAAAAAGTTTGGGCGATTTGCCAAACTTCCCAGTACCAAGTATGGTCATTAGGCATTGGTTGACCAGGTTTTAAGAGGAATGGCTCAATTCGATAAGAAAGAAGTACATTCCCCTTAGAAGGTTGTTTTGGCTTTAGATAAACAACCTGTAATGTTTTCGCATAATTAATCCGAGCTTGGACTTTTTGGGAGACAAAAGAGATAGTATTTCCCACGCGAGATAGAATATTTGACATTTATTTCTACCTAATCCCATTAAGTTAATAACTCAACTTTGAATTAGTAATTGATAGTTACGTATACATCAATCCTAATTTATTTCTTTACTTCGCGCTCTTTGCGTCCTTTGCGGTTCGTTAAAAAATAATTATCCGAACCATTCAACCCCCATATCTATCTAGAAGTACCGCCAACAGTCATCATTCTTAACAAAGGCCAACTTAAATCTTTCTCAGAGATTTCAGTCACATCTAAAGGCCAATCAATGTTAAAAAACGGGTCGTCATAGCGTAAACCTCTTTCATACCCTGGCGTGTAAAATTCACCTACTTGATATACAACTTCAGTCTCATCTGTAAGTGCTTGATAACCGTGAGCAAACATTTCTGGAACATACAAAGCGCGGCGGTTTTCTGGGGTAAGTTCTACACCAATGTGTGATAAAAAGCTGGGAGATTCAGGACGCATATCAATAATTACGTCATAGATAGCGCCTTTAGTACAACGAATTAATTTCGTTTCTGCTGCTGGGAGAACTTGATAGTGCATTCCCCGAATCGTGCCTTTTTTGTAGTTAAAAGACAAGTTACATTGGGCAACTGTTGGCTTTAATCCGTGGGCTGCAAATTCTTGAGCGCAGAAAGACCGAGCAAAAAAACCACGGTGGTCTGGCTTTTCTTCTAAGTCAATAATGAATGCGTCTTTTAGTGCGGTTGTGGTGAAAATCATGTGATTCCTTTGAGATGAATGTTGAGTAAAGAAAATAAACGAACCACAGAGGCAATAGAGTTGCCAGTGCGCCCTTGCGGTTCCCCGACTTGTAGTAACTGGCGCGGCACAGAGATATGAGAGTTTGAGAGATATTTTGTGTCAGTAATAAACCTACAAATTTGAAGCAACGCTCCTTCTCTTCCTGTGTGTTCTCTGTGCCTCTGCGGTTAATTAAATTAATTTAAGTCGAAACTTTAACTGCATCAGATGCAGAACGTAACTCTACTCTGTGATAAGTATCATCCCAGTATTGGGTGCAGAGGTCTGGCCGTTCGGGGGGATTGGCGGTGTAACAAAAGAATAATGCTGACCGGTCTTCTGTGCGGACTGTGCCGTGATGCAGAGCGTTTTTCGTATCTACAATAATGACAGTACCTGCTGGGCCTGGGCAGGATTTCCAAGCTGATTTGGGGATGACTGGTTTTACTTGTTCATCGTTGATACCCATATAGCCTGACTTCCAAAGTTTGTAGTAAAGCCGAAAATAATTCCAACTAAATAAGGAAGTTAAAGAGCGAGGAATGTATTCAAAAGGCCCTGTTTTTTCTTCTACATCATTCAAGTAAATGAAGATTTTGATAATGCGACGGTCTTCTGCATCACTATGCCATAGTAGCGTTCCAAACTGATATTTGCTCTTGAAATCTTTGCGTAAATGTACACCATGAAAAGCAATAGGAAGACCGATATAATTTTCGATGATGTTGAGTAGCCTTTTCTCTACGCCCCAGGCATAAAATTCTGGTAAACCTGTAACTGTGTAAATTTGTGGCAACCTTTCATCTAGATGGTCGTTGTTGGGATTTTCCATCTGAGACAATTGATGGTAGGCAGCTTTGAGCAGTTCAGGGCTAGAGTTTAACCCTAACTCTGCCAGTGTTGTGACGCAAACGCCATCTTTTTTGAGAGTATTAAGGATGTTGCGATCGCGCCCTTCCAATGCTGGCAAATTTCTGCTATGCTTCCAACGAGCTACGTAATATTCAAAGTCAGACGAAAGTGTAGCTATTTTGTGTTTAATAGCGTTAAACATGGCGTAAATCCTTCTCTTATTGATATATCTTTTTTAGTAGTTTCGTAGCCTATGGTTTATAGTTACGCACTTCTTGAGTAGAGATTTCACTCGTTTCTGCTAACCCAAACTCTTTAGAAACCATCACATCAAAAGCACACAAGCTGACTAAAGCCAAAAATGGAACTACTGTTTTGATGGCGGACATCGGCCATCTTCTTAAAGCACCCAAGAAAACTTTCAAGTTGACTTCTTTACCGTTCTGCAAAAGCATCCGCCTACAAAACTGCTTAGAATATCCACTCTGCTCTAATTTCAAAATTACTTCGGGGATATGTTTGTATTGCATTAACAGTGCTGATTTTGGTTCTTTCTGCCAATAACTCACACCAACAACACATTCTAAATAAGTCTCTTTAGTGACAATTACTCTGCCATTAGCAGCACAATATCCGGCTAAATATGCCAAAGATATCCAGTTATTCTCAGCATCTTGCCAATTTTGGAGAGCGCGTTTTACTAAGTCAGTGCGATAGACTGTAGCAGTTAGAAAAATGACTGCACCGACACTTTTTGAAAAACAATGTTCAAATATAGCTTTACCATCACCATCGCCATCTTCACTATCTATATCAAACCAGCGATTACCAACAATCTTTGGTGGATGAACTGGCTCACCAGTAATTTGGTTGCGACCAGAAAAATTAAGAAACAATAATGATAAATCTTCATATTGGCTAAGTTTATTAATTACATAAGCAATAGCTCTATCTTGAATTGGATCGTCATCACCAATTGTCCAAACATATTTTGTTTTAGTATAATTAAGGCAATACATAATATTTTTAACTACGCCTAAATTTTTAGGATTTTTATTTGAGTTAAATGTAATATTGCTAAGTATGGTTTGCCATTTTTGGATTACCTCTTGAGTATTATCTGTTGAACAATTATCAGATACTAAAATTTCACATTCATCTTCAAAGCCTTTGATAGCTTGAGCCAACCAACTCAGTTGTTTATCTAGAAGCTGGGCCCGATTGAATGTAGGAATAGCAATAGTCAGGAGTTTATTCATATTAAGCTCAAATCTATAGTTAAGAGGCTACTAGCAGCAGCTTATTTATGAACAAGCTGCTTTCCAGTTTATTTTTTTGAGATTTGACAACAAAAGCTTTATAGAACTACGCCTTTTAATTACTTCTTACCTATTGTCTATATTCATAATGACAACATAAAAATAGTAACAAAAGGCGCTTTTTGGGTTATATCTAGTAATTACGACGCTATTAAAAGCCTATCCGGAATCGGACACGGATAAATTTTGACTTCAGGAATAGGCACAACAAACTGTCCACCCCATTCGCCAATAAATGCCATTTGCTCCATAATTTCTTCCTTGAGATTCCAAGGTAAAATTAGGACATAATCTGGTTTAGTTTCGCGGATTTTATCTGGTTCAAAGATGGGAATATGAGTCCCAGGTAAAAATAAGTCTTGTTTGTAAGGATTGCAATCGACTGTGTAATCGATAAAATCTTTCCCAATCCCACAGTAATTAAGCAATGTGTTACCTTTGGCTGGTGCGCCATAGCCAACAATTGATTTCTTTTCTGCTTTGGCACTTATAAGGAAACTTAAAAGCTTATGCTTTGTTTCTTTGACTTTTTCAGCAAATGTAACATAAGTCTCCATTAGATGGAGTCCAGCAGCAATTTCCTTTGCTTTTAGATGGTTAACTCGGTCATTGATGCTAGGATTATCAGTATTGTCATGTTTAGCATAAATTCTTAAAGAACCGCCGTGAGTTGTTAATTCTTCTACATCGAAAAGTTGTAAATTATGCGCTGCAAAAATCTTTTCGATAGTGAGGAATGAGAAGTAAGAAAAATGCTCATGATAAATAGTATCGAACTGATTTTGTTGAATCAGTTGTAAAATGTGAGGAAACTCCATCGTCAAGATCCCATTTGGTTTGAGGATGAGTTTCATCCCAGCGATAAAATCATTTAAATCTGGTACATGAGCTAAAACATTATTGCCTATCAAAAGATCGGCTAGTTTTCCTTGTATCACGAGTTCTTTGGCAGTTTCAACCCCAAAAAACTTGTTGATACTAGGAATGCCTCTGTCTTGAGCTATTTTGGCTATATTTGCTGCTGGTTCTATTCCTAAAACTGGGATTTTTTTCTCTACAAAATATTGCAGTAGGTAGCCATCGTTGCTGGCAATTTCAATAACTTGAGTATTGCAATTAAAGCCAAATTTTTCTACCATCATATCGGTGTAATCTTTGGCGTGTTTTAGCCAACTTACCGAGTAAGAAGAAAAGTAAGCATAGTCGCTAAAAATCCGATCGGGAGTTTCAAATTGTTCTAATTGAACTAAAAGAGTATCTTCAGAAACATAAGCATGGAGTGGATAAAATTTCTCGGCATGATTTAGCTGTTCTGCTGTTAGATAAGCATTGGCTAAAGGTGACATTCCTAAATCAATAAAGGTTTTGTGTAGAGGTTGTCCACTAAAACGGCATTTTGCGATCGCCATAAACTTCAACTCACTAATTGCAAATATTTTGATAGATTAAATAAGTCCGAATCAAACATTGTTGATTCGGAACTTTAGAATATTTCTTTGCTGCTGTTCGGCAAATCTATCTACTTTTTATTCCAGAAGAAATCTTTGTCAATTTGCTCGGTACGAATGAGATACTCTAGCTGTTTTAAGCGAGTAAATCCTCTAAATAAGAAAGTATCTTCAGCCATGTCTATTTGACTGAATAAATCAAATAGCTGCTGGGCACCAAGTCGGGCATTCCAATCACATTTAAATCCGGGGAGAATTGTGTTGATTTTCTCGAAAGATACCCGATAGCTGCGGTTATCTGAGCCGTTGTCACCAAAGGACAATTTACAATCTGGGAAAATATCAGCAATAATTTCCGCGATTTCTTTAACGCGATAGTTGTTTGCTGTATCTCCCACGTTGAAGATTTGGTTATGTACAATGTCTCGTGGTGCTTCTAAGGCGCAGACTATTGCTTTGCAAATATCCAGTGCGTGGACTAATGGTCGCCAAGGTGTACCATCACTGGTCATTTTGATTTGCTTACTAGTCCATGCCAACCCTGCTAAGTTGTTTAAAACAATATCAAAGCGCATTCTGGGTGAAGCACCAAAGGCTGTAGCATTCCGCATAAAGGTGGGAGAGAAGTCATCGTCAGCGAGTGGTCTGACATCTCTTTCTACGAGAGTTTTGCATTCTGCGTAGGCTGTTTGGGGATTAATTGGGGATTCTTCTGTGACATCACCTGCGGTAGCAACGCCGTAGACACTGCACGAAGACATATATACAAAACGACGCACACCCATAGCTTTAGCTAGGCTAGCGAGACGAACTGAACCGATATGATTAATTTCGTAGGTAATATTCGGTGCTAATTGTCCGGCTGGGTCGTTGGAGAGTTCTGCCATGTGAACTATTGCTTCAACACCTTCCAAGTCATCAGGGGTAATGTTGCGGATATCTTTGTTCAGGGTTTTAGGTGTCACCCCATTAGCGTTGTATAGCCAACCAACTTTATAGAAACCAGTATCTAGACCAATAACTTCATGTCCGCGTTCAATTAACAGAGGCGGTAATAATGAACCAAGATAGCCTTCTGTTCCAGTTACTAATATTTTCATTGTAGTTAATGCCTTTGTATTGATGAGTTAAATTCTTTGTTTAGTAGGGGCGCATAGCTACAGCGTGTTGCCCAAAATCCCTGGTAGGCACACACATAAATTATTTTCGGAGGTGTTTGTTGGGTATCAGCGCTTTATAGCGGTTCTTAATTGATGCACTACACTTTTTCTGATGGGATGGGCCGAAAAGCTCATCCCTTTTATTTCCGGGCGCTGATGTTGCTCACCCCACAAGATTCATGCCTTAATTCAGCAGCACCGGAAGTAACTATAGATATCTATGCAGTTACTACATTATCTAGATGCGAGAGTTGGGGAATTTCTGCCACCAGCGCTTTACCGATTTCTAGAGAAGATGTGGCAGCAGGAGAAGGAGCATTGCAAACATGGATGGAGTTTTGACCGGAAACAATCAAAAAGTCGTCTACAAGCTTGCCGTCGTTCATCAAGGCTTGAGCGCGGACTCCTGCATGGGTGGGAACTAAGTCTTCTGCTTGGACTTCGGGAATTAGTTTTTGCAAACTTCTGGTGAAGGCTGCTTTACTAAAGGAACGAATGATTTCTTGGATACCTTCAGGGGCGTGTTTGGCTGCCAATTTCCAGAAACCAGGATAGGTGACGACTTCAAGAAAATCTCGTAAATCGAAGTCGGTTTTTTTGTAACCTTCGCGTTTGAGTGACAGAACTGCGTTTGGCCCTGCGTGGACGCTACCATCAATCATCCGGGTAAAATGAACGCCCAGGAAGGGAAAATCGGGATTGGGAACTGGATAAATTAGTGTCTTAACCAGATGGCGTTTTTCTGGGGTCAGCTCGTAGTATTCTCCCCGGAATGGGACGATTTTGGCTTGGGGTTCAACTTTACCTAATCTGGCGGTGCGATCGCTATGCAATCCCGTACAATTAATTACAAAGCGGGTTGTAAAGTTACCTTTGTTTGTTTGCAGTACCTGATTTTTACCACTTGCGGAGATTTTCAGAACTTTTGTATTGAGATGCAAATCCCCACCCTGCTGTTGAATTAGCTGGGCATATTTTAAACAAACTTGCTTGTAATTAACAATACCAGTTGAGAATACCCGAAGTCCACCTACACATTTTACGTGAGGTTCAATTTCCCTGACTTCTTCGGGGCTAATTCTCTTAACTTCTATGCCATTGTCTAAGCCGCGTTGATAGAGATTTTCTAGGCGTGGTAGTTCTTGTTCTTCAGTTGCAACAATTACCTTACCACAAACTTCATGTTCTATTCCATGCTCTTGGCAAAATTCTACCATAGAGCGCGAACCGTCACGACAAAATTTAGCTTTGAAACTCCCTGGTTTGTAGTAAATACCAGAATGAATTACGCCGCTATTATTTCCGGTTTGGTGAAATGCCCATTGACTCTCTTTTTCTAGTACTAAAATACGCGCATTGGGATAGCGTTTTCCTAAAGCTAATGCTGTAGAGAGTCCAACTATTCCCCCACCTATAATCGCAAAATCATACATTAGTATTATCGCACTTGAAATTACAGTAAATCCATAAAGTTATTTGGGAGTGGCTACTGGGTATATTTGGATATTGGATATTAGGTATTGGCTAGAAAAACTCTTCCCCAGTCCCTAGTCCCCAATCCCCAGTCCCCTTACCATACCTTCCAAGGAGCCTGACTGTTCTTCCATAGCCCCTCTAGATAGTTTTTATCGCGCAAAGTATCCATCGGTTGCCAAAAGCCATCATGTTTGAAGGCAGATAGTTGTTCCATATCAGCTAGCTTTTCTAATGGCTGTTGCTCCCATACTGTAGAGTCATCAGCAATCAAATTGATTACTTCTGGTTCTAACACAAAATAACCGCCATTAATCCAAGCTCCATCACCTTCAGGTTTTTCTCGAAAGCTGGTAATTTTAGTTTGCTCATATCCTAAAGAAATGGCTCCAAAACGTCCGGCTGGCTGAACGGCTGTGAGTGTTCCTAATGTTTTTTGTTCTTTATGAAATCTAACTAGCTCGGTGATATTAATATTACTTACACCATCACCATAAGTAAAGCAAAAAGTTTCATTACCAAGATGTTCGCTGATTCGCTTTAAGCGTCCGCCTGTCATGGTATTATCGCCCGTGTTTACTAAGGTAACACGCCAGGGTTCAGCATAACCAGAATGCACGTTCATCTGGTTAAATCGCATATCAAAGGTAACATCTGACATGTGTAAGAAGTAATTAGCAAAATACTCCTTAATTATGTAACCTTTGTAACCGCAACAAATGATGAAGTCATTAATGCCATGAGCAGAGTAAGTCTTCATTATGTGCCAGAGAATTGGCTTACCACCAATCTCAACCATCGGCTTGGGTCTGATACTAGTTTCTTCACTGAGGCGTGTACCAAGCCCTCCAGCCAAAATCACCGCTTTCATGCAATTACCTCGGAGATTTGTAGGGATATTCTTATTTGACTTTATCGAGATGAAGAGGATGCACTTAGATAGAGAAAAATTGATTTCTAATTTGTTTTTCTCAGTCAATAATCTAACTGTAATTTCCGGCAAAATTATGAAGGAAAGATAAATTAACATCTTTTCTATATAAAAGCTCTATGAATATCTATAAAACTAAAAATAAGTTACTTAGTTAAATAAAAACTTTACCTATAAAATAACTAGGGTTAGCTGGCGCTAACCCTAGTCTGGCTGGATTTATTCAATCAAAACTAATAATATGTAAGTAAAAAAACTTACTTATTTTTAGTTAGTTTTTTCTAGATTACTTGAGCCTTGGAATAAAGGATCGCATTTGTTTTCTACGACTACACACATATTACTGAGTGCTTGCTGATAATTATCCATATCATCTTGCTCAAGAAAGATTTTGGCAGATGCCTGTATATCTTCGATAGCTTTCGTCTGGTTCTTGTTAGATTCACTACCGCCATATTGTGCTAGTTCATAGCGAACCATACCTCGTTTGAGATATGCTTTTGCTAGTTTGGGGCTAATAGTTAATG
This sequence comes from Nostoc sp. 'Peltigera membranacea cyanobiont' 213, assembly GCF_002245975.1. Taxonomy (NCBI): domain Bacteria; kingdom Bacillati; phylum Cyanobacteriota; class Cyanophyceae; order Nostocales; family Nostocaceae; genus Nostoc; species Nostoc sp. 'Peltigera membranacea cyanobiont' 213. Next base: position 48,879 of record NZ_NOLI01000024.1, read on the forward strand.
CTTCGTTAAGATCGGCGATCGCTAGTTTATATTCTTGCTCATAATTGCTGCTATATTGAGCAATTTGATAATAGACAACACCTCTCTGAAAGTAAGCTTCTGCTTTGGATACATTAAGTTTTATCGCTTGAGTAAAATCTGCGATCGCTCTTTTGTAATCTTGTTGAGATTCACCGCTATATTTAGCCATTTGGGTGCGGACAATTCCCCGTCTGATATGAGCTTCAACTTCATTATTATCCAGACCGATAGCCCGATTATAGTCTGCGATCGCTAGGTTATATTCGGTATCAGGATCGTTGCTATATTCGGCGAGCATATAGCGGGCATTGCCCCGATTCACCAGAGCTTTGATTTGATTGGGATTGATTTTGAGAGCTTGGCTATAATCCGTGACTGCTCCTTCGTAGTCTTTCAGGTTATAGCGGGCATTGCCACGATTTACAATTGCTCTAGCATGTGTTGGCTCTTGTACAATTGCTTCGCTCAAGCTGGCAATTGCTTTTTCATAGTCTCGGTTTTTGTAAGCTGTATAACCCTGCTGATAGTAATCAGCGAAGCTGAGTTTGTTAATTGTCTGGCGAGACTTCAAGGTTTGTTGGGTGTAAGCATTTTGGGAAACTAACGGCTGAGTAAATTTAATCATTACGTCCGCATATCCCAATAAACCAAAGCCCATCAAGCAACAAATAACTGGGTATAATTTTGACCTCTTGGAACGTTTATAAGATGAACCGCTTGGGGTAATTACTGGCTGCCAATAATTAGCTAAGTGCGGTGACATACTGCGCTGTGGAAAATGCGGTGTCTGGGTGTAGCGCTTTTTCGCTTTGATTCGCGGTTGGAGATGTTCTCTAGCTTCTATAGCCCGATGTGATGGGAAGGGGTCGCGTCCGCCTAATCGCACTGTCCGTTCGCACCAGGGACAGCTACGCATGTGGTTGTTGTAGCGATGCTGGGGATTTGTAGTGCAGGTAATTAAAGAATCTTCGGCTTCCGCGATTGCTGAGAGCCAAGTCTGGGCACTGGGGCGGAGTTGTGGGTTGTTGTGACCCTCTTCAAAACAACGGACAAATAGTTCTTGTAAGCTGGGATGAAGAATTTCCCAAGGGGGTGCAATGGGGGTAGGTAGGTAGGGTACGTAACGCTTTTGGCTGTAAGTGAAATGACCCGATGCAATGCGGGCTTCGTAGGGCGGTGGCTCAATAGCGCCTTGAAAAATCCCCGAAAATGGGTGAGTGCCTTCCATGAGGAGTTGGAATACCAGCACCGCTAACCCAAATAAATCGTGAGAAATTTCGCGATCGTGCTGGGCAAAAGTTTTATTCTGTAGTTCTGGTGGAGTAAACTCTGGTTTACCAACTGGGCAGCGATAAACAACATTGCTGTTGGGGTCGGTTACTTGAAAAGAGTCTGTGTCTATCAAAGTCACCAATGCCGTATCACTGACGAGGATATTTGACTCGTTCACATCACCAATACAATATCCACTAGCGTGCAAAGCTGCAATTGCTGCCGCCAAGTTACGAGCCGTGCGGAGCAGGTACTGATAGTTGAATAGGGGACAGTGTTGGCGACGGGTTCTGGGGTTGTAAAAGTCGATGATTGGACGCATCCCCTGAATCCGTGGCATCAAAAAGCCCAGGATGCTGTTTTTGCCATCTGCTGCCCGCAATACATCCTCTGGCCAAGCGATAGAAATATGCCCCAAACTAGCCGTAGGGTTTTCTGGGGGGTTGGCAAGCATCGCCTGTAATTTATCAGCATGGGCAGTCGTTGGCTTGTGGTAGATTTTCGCCACCAAATGGTTATCGGATGGCACTGCATAAACACAAGCTTCACCGCCACGCCCCAAACTGACATTGAGGCTGAGGATTTCTTTTCTAGGGGAACAACGTAGTACCTGCATAATGAAATTACCGCTAACGGAAGTTATTTAAGATGTGAAACCTGTAAATTGATTGCTCATGAGTCGTTGAATGCAGCTATAATGAGTGTCAAATCATCATCAGTGCGTTGCGTAATTCGGTCTGAGCGTAAAAACTTTACCAACTGCTCCTTTGCTTCTGTCTTATCCTCGGTATTGGCGACAAATTCAAATAGCGGAAAAAAGAAGGGTTTGTGAGGTTCACCAACAACCATATTCAAAGCCAGCATTTGTAGTCCGTCAGTAATAATACCAACATTAACTATGTCAGTGCGCCATAATCTCATCTGCGCCGTATCTAAGGCTGTAGGCGAAGTTAAAAAAGTGGTTTCGTTGATGTATTCGCCGCTATCAGGTATAGTCAGTGCGACCAGATTGCCTGTGCGATCTTTTGCCACTGCCAAACCATCACCTATTTGCACTACAGCTACAACTTCTGGGGTGGCAACCATCATAATTAAGGTAGTTGCTAAATCTTGAGGCTGTTTGTCACAAGTAGCCGCCTCATCCTCCACAGCTTTTTTGGCGGCTAGTATGGCATCATTTAAGAGCGATCGCACTAAGGCATCATCACTCAAAATCTTTCGGGTGATTCCTTTGCCAGAAATGTTTTCTATTGCTGTCTCCACAGCAATCATTGCTCCCACTTTCCCAAGGCTAGCAGAACCCGCGCCATCTGCTGCGGCTGCCACTAAAACATTATCAGACAATATCTGCCAGTGATGAGCATCCTGACATAACTGCTTGTTTTTTAAGTGACTTGTACCACATACAGACGCAGCCACAATCCGCCATTGAGCAATCTGTTTTGATATTTTCATAAGATTTTTTTCCCAACAGCTAGCTGTGTCAACATCAAGCTGCGATTTTTAATTAAACAGTCCCCCAACCAATGGGCGGTAGTGCTACCTGTTCGTCTACCTGCGAATGAGATACAGCTGACATACTAGTTGATAGCCAGACAAACATTTCGATAAAGTTTAATCCTTTCAGTTTCAGTGGTGTACGTACAGTTATTTGATTTAAACGCGTCATATTCGCATTCTCTACACCTACTGTAAAAAATGCTACGCGCTTATTAGCTTCATCACCCTGTAAACGCTGGGATGCTTGCTCTACTACATTCTCTAACTCGCCTTGCGGTTCTCCATCGGTAATCATGAATACCCAAGGACGATAGTAAGCAATTCCATTGGTACGATACTGAGATTTCCGCTCTTGAATTATGTCCAAAGCTTTATGAATTCCTGCACCCATTGTAGTTAAGCCCTGGGCTGTCAAAATGGGCGGGTTGAATTGATCGGCAGTCACAAAGTCTTGTACGACATTGACATTACTATCAAAAGTAACAATCGCCACTTCCACTCGCCTGGCGGCTAAGGAATTTTTGACTAATTCATCTTTTAAACTGAGTAAACCTTGATTTAAAGCCTCAATCGGATCTCCCTGCATTGAGCCAGATGTGTCTAGTAACAGCACACAAGGACAACGTGGTTCTGGGTTCTCAGCAAATTCTACTACTTCATCAAGTCTTAAAGTATCGTGCATAACTTTTTGTGTTATGTTAAAGTCCAAAGCGTTATTTCCCTTTTCTCAGAGTATGTAATTCCAGTCGACTCGGCGACTACAGACATATAGTATCTAGTGGTAGATGCTCTAATCTTTATTAAACAAATTATTTTCATGAAGTTCTCTATATATTTTAATAAGAACTTGAGTACAGCTTAGTTTAGCAAAAAAGAGTTTATCAAAACCCAGCGTTACCTGTTGTAATGTATCTACCAAAAATTTATATCCATTAAACCTACAGTACAATAAATACGTAAACTTTCCTAGATAAGTTTTTAAAGATTTTATGTAGGAAGGATATTCCTTTATATAAAAATTATTAACCATAATTTAGGATCGTTAGCTCTAGAAGTATACCAGTGGAACTGCGGGAACTTGGAATAAAATTTGCCTCTTAAGATGAAGAGACATCAATAAACGTCGTTATTAAAGTCTTCAGCCAAGAATTGTCGGTAGTGAGTAAAATCTAAAATTAACCAACATCTTCTGATAGTCTAGCTACGATAATTGTTTACCTTTATTCATACCCACCCACCTACTTGTTTTTTGAGATAAATTAAGTAAAATGTGTTAATTGTAACGAATGGTTTACAAAGCTTATAAATTTTAATATATATACACATTCTAGAAATATTACAAAGAAGAAAATACTTCATAGTTGATATTTTCAATCTTCAAATGTTCGGTTGTTGATTCCGCAAAAAAACTTGAAAAATATGAATAACTCAGGTGCATTCACCAAATTACGTCCTTTAAGTTTGTTAAGACAGTTATCTAATTGCTCTGATAGTACTTATTTACAAGCATTAAGTAACTCAGTATCTTGGTCGATTTACTTAGAACAGGGCAAAATAACTTACGCTACCCATTCGGTGGAACCGTTCGATAGACTAGAACGCCATTTGCGCCGCCTCAGCCACCAAATTCCAATGCTTACTAGCGAGGTTCGCGTTCAAGTCCGTCTGATGTTTGAACCAGATTCCCACAGTCAGCTAATCGAAGATGACAGCAATTCCAGAAGCCACCCTCCTGAATATCAGGCGATATCTTGGCTTGTTAGTCAACAACATCTACATTCTACCCAAGCAGCAGTGCTGATTCAAGAATTAGTGAAAGAGGCGATTGAATCATTTCTACTCATTAAAAAAGGTACTTATGAATTGACAGAACCAATTGATAGAATGCCAAGAATTTGTCGGCTAGATGTAGAAAAAATTCTAGACCGTTGCCAAGTCAGATTACAGAATTGGCGAGCTTTTGTTCCACAAATTTCTTCTCCATATCAACGTCCATATCTGTTGATTAACAGCAAATTTGAGGAAAAAGACTTACCAAAACTTCAGCCAGATTTAATTAATTGGATGAAGGGTTTCAGCCTGTGTCATCTGGCGACAATTTTGAATCAAGATGAAATCCAACTGGCTCGCAATTTATACCCTTACATACTGAAGGGTGCGATTATTTTGCATGAACCCGATCCACCTTTTGATAAATTACCAAAGATATTTGAAGATCAATGTCTACAACAGGCTACGCCTACGGTTTTCTCAAAATTAGTTACAGAAATAGTTCACACCACAAAAGAGCTAAGTAACACCGTCAACTCTTACCCCGATATTTATGAAGAGAATATAGCTCCTGTTCAACAATTACCACAGATTTCTCCTCCTCTCCAAGAAAACTTTCAGGAACCAACAATATCAAATAACATAAATCCTGCTTCTCTAAGAGTAGCGGCTGCTACTGTAACTGCACAAAAAGTCCACAAAATTGTTTCTGTTGATGATAGCCCTACAATTCTTAAAGAAATTAGTTATTTCTTAGAAAATGAAAATTTTTCTGTAGTGACCATTAACGATCCAGTAAAAGCAGTTTTGTCAATTATAAGGCATAAACCAGACTTAATTTTGTTGGATTTAAATATGCTAGGAATTGATGGTTATGAGTTGTGCCGAATTATACGAAATAATTCCCTATTTCAAAACACTCCTATTATCTTTGTTACTGGCAATAAAGGGATTGTAGACAAAGTAAAAGCGAAATTAGTCGGGGCTTCTGGATATCTGACTAAACCGTTTACCCGTGCTGAATTACTGAAAATAGTTTTTATGCATTTGACTTAAATAAACCATAAAATCTTTCGTAATTTGTAATGACGCTCGTACGGACGTTCGAGTACTTGCTAACGTAATTCGTAATTAAAAGAATCTGCACATGGTTACTAATCTAGAAATTGACGAAAACTTAATTAAGGAAGCTCTCGAACTTGGTGGCCATCCAACTAAGGATGCTGTTGTTGAAGAGGCATTACGAGAGTATGTGCAACGTCGAAAACAACTGAAAATTCTGGAGCTATTTGGCACGATTGAATACGACGATGATTATGACTACAAGCAACAGTGCCGGAGTCGATGAAAGTCATTGTTGATACTTCAGTCTGGTCTTTAGCTCTCAGACGCAATTATAAAGTTGATGAATCACCCTATGTTGCAGTGTTGCGAGAATTAATTACTGATGGTCGAGTTGCTTTGCTTGGCGCTGTTCGGCAAGAGATACTCTCAGGTATTCGTAACGCCAACCAATACAATCGGCTGAAAAATTATCTTCGCGCATTTCCCAATCTTGAGTTAGATATGGAAGACTATGAACTTGCTTCTGAGTTTTATAACACTTGCCGAAGCAATGGTATTCAAAGTGCAAACACTGATTTTCTCATTTGTTCCGCAGCCGTTCGGAGAAATTACACAATAGTAACCACAGATAAAGATTTTGATAATTTCAGTCAGCATATTCCGATAACCTTATTTCAATGCTAGGTCTACACTACTTCCTTGCACACATAAATCGTAGAAAAATTCAATATATTGGATTATTATTTATATATATTATCCTTGAGCAGTTTTAAATTGCAAATGCTTTCTGGCAAGGATCGGAAAAAATTTTCATGAGCATCTATGTATTGAATACTTTGTAACCTACCAATGCTTTCTGGTAAATATTCTAAAGCGTTCCTACTTATATATAGGTCTTCAAGACTTCCTAATTCACCAAGACTTTCTGGTAAAGATGTTAATTTTTCATTGCCTTCAATAGAAAGAGTTTTTAATTTTTTCAAATTAGCAATTGTATCAGTTAATTGGTGGAATTCCCAATTTCCACTAATTTCTAAATATTCCAGGTTATCGAGATTACCAATTGTATCAGGTAATGATTGTAGCGCAGTTCCGTGAATTCGAAGGTAGGTCAAGGATTTAAGCTCTCCAATAGTATCAGGAAGTTTATCAAAATCAATAAGATCGCTTATACAACCCCAAATTTTTAGTTTCTTAAGATTTTTCAACTTGCCGATAGTTTCTGGTAGTTCTTTAAGTCTTGAACAATCACAAATATATAGAGCGGTTAAACTTGTAAGATTGCCGATAGTTTCAGGTAGATACTCAAGTTGACGATAATCATAAATCTGAAGTTCTGTCAAACTACCGTACTTTCTATCGTTTTCAATAATTTGCTCAAGTTCTTCTAAAGTGTGCAAAGAACTCATAAAAATTCTCCGTAGATTTAGGTGGAACAAAGTGACCTGCATTCACAAGCTACATAATTTTTAATCTAGAAGTGTCGCGGCTTACTAGGGGCGATCGCACAAAATGTAAAGATAAAGTAAAAAAGCGATATTGTTCTGCCAGTCTAACGTAGTAGGATTGTTCAAGTGAAAGGGTACGCCTAGCGGGGCGAGTAGCCATCGAGCGCTTCTTGCACCCTAAAATAAGAACAAAAGACGATTCCTAAAACAAGCACACTCCATGCGTATTTCTCTAAATTGGCTGCGCGAACTAGTAGAGATAAAACTTAGTCCAGAAGAATTAGCCGAAACCCTGACAATGGCGGGGTTTGAGGTAGAAGAGATTGAAGATCGCCGCACTTGGGCAAATGGCGTGGTTGTAGGGAAAGTGCTTGAGCGTCAACCCCATCCCAACGCCGATAAATTGAGTGTTTGCCAAGTCGATATCGGTGCAGGTGAGACTTTAAATATTGTCTGTGGCGCTGCCAATGTGAAGGCAGATATCTATGTGCCGGTAGCAACTACGGGTACTTACTTACCCAATATCGATTTAAAAATTAAACCTGCAAAACTCCGTGGGGTCCCATCTCAGGGCATGATTTGTTCTTTAAAGGAACTCGGTTTGCCCACCGATGTAGACGGAATTCATATTTTTACCCAGGAAAATTTACCATTGGGTAGTGATGTGCGTCCGTTGTTGGGTTTAGATGATGTAATTTTAGACTTGACAGCAACTGCCAATCGCGCTGATGCTCTGAGTATGGTAGGTGTAGCACGGGAAGTAGCAGCTTTAACTGGTAGAAAGTTGAGTATTCCTGAACCTGGTGAAGTCTCTATTGCCAAAAAGGCTGGAAATTTAACTTTAAAAATTGCTGATACCCAAGCTTGTCCTGCATACATCGGTACGGTAATTGAACAGGTAAAAATTGCTCCATCTCCCGAATGGTTGCAACAGCGTTTGCGGGCGGCTGGGGTACGTCCTATCAGTAATGTTGTGGACATTACTAACTACGTTTTGTTGGAATGGGGACAACCACTACACGCCTTTGACTGCGATCGCCTAAAATCTGTTGCAAGTAGCGAAAATTTAACCATCGGTGTCCGCTTCGTCAATAATGGAGAATCCCTCAAAACTCTGGATGGACAAACTCGCACCCTAGCATCCCAAAATTTGTTAATTACCGCTAACGAAAAACCCGTAGCACTGGCGGGAGTTATGGGTGGAGAAGAAACGGAAGTCCATGAAGGGACTCAAAGCTTAGTTTTAGAAGCAGCTTTATTTGATTCCGTGGCAATTCGCCGTTCTTCCCGCAGTGTTGGGTTAAGAAGTGAAGCTTCTGGCAGATACGAACGGGGAGTTAACCGCGCTGAGTTGGAAATCGCTAATCGCCGCGCTTTATCCTTAATTAGCGAATTGGCTAGTGGAATTCTTGTCCAGCAGGAAATTGCCGACACTCGCCCCGATCCTTCTACCTGGAGTCGTTCGATCGCACTGCGTTTAGACCGAGTTAATCAGATACTAGGGCCAATTGATTTAGGAGAGGATACAGGTGAACTCCAAGAACAAGATGTTGAGCGCATCCTAACTGCATTGGGATGTCAATTGACTCCTTCAGGTGAAGATAGCAGCCATCAACCTACATGGTCAGTTTCCGTCCCACCCTATCGTTACCGCGACTTAGAACGAGAAATTGATTTAATTGAAGAAATCGCCCGTCTCTATGGTTACAACCGATTCTGTGATACTTTACCAGAAAAATCCGAAGGTGGTTATCTGCCTTTAGACGAGGAACTGATTCGTAAATTACGGGCTTTCCTCCGGGCTGAAGGGTTGACAGAATTAATCCACTATTCTTTAGTCAAACCAGGAGAAGACAGACAGATAGTCCTGTCAAACCCCTTATTTGTCGAATATTCAGCCCTACGAAATGATTTAATATCTGGGTTGGTAGATGCCTTTCAATACAATTTAGAGCAGGGTAATGGTGCCTTGAACGGCTTTGAAATCGGACAAATTTTCTGGCGAGAAGAAGACGGTTTCCAAGAAACAGAAGCCCTCGCTGGGATTATAGGAGGCGATCGCACCGTTGGTAAATGGTCGAAGAGTGGACGCGAAGAACCCATCACCTGGTTTGAAGCTAAAGGCATTTTAGAAAGTGTATTTCGACAACTTGCCTTGGAAGTAGAATTCCAACCCGATCGCCGCGACGATCGCTTACATCCAGGACGCACCGCTTCTTTGTGGATTCGAGGTAACAGACTGGGGATTTTTGGACAACTTCATCCCCAATTGCGACGAGAAAAAGGTTTACCAGATTCCGTTTATGTTTTCCAGTTGGATCTAGATGTACTTTTAGAATCTGTAGGACAAGATGAAATTCTCGTTCCGGCATTTCAGCCCTATTCTACCTATCCAGCTAGCGATCGCGACATCGCCTTTTTCGCACCGGTGAAAATCTCAGTTTCCGAAATTCAAAAAGTAATTACCAAAGCGAGTAAAGATTTGCTCGAATCGGTGGAACTATTTGATGAATATCGCGGCGAAAATGTCCCCGAAGGACAAAGGAGTTTAGCATTTCGTCTAGTTTATCGGGCTAGCGATCGCACTTTGACTGAGGCTGAAGTTGAACCAGTACACAATAAAGTCCGCGAAGCTTTGGTGGAAAAATTCGGCGTTAACCTGAGAAGTTAGTCATTTGTCATTTGTCATTTGTCATTTGCTAGGAGTGAGAAATTAATCATTTCTTACTCCCCGATGCACTGGCTGCAAAATCTAAAATCTAAAATCTAAAATCCAAAATAGTCTTAGTTATGCCTAAATATGTACTCTGGGGAACTTACTGCGAAGACGTTCTGGAAAAACGTACCCCCCACCGCCAAGCTCATTTAGACGGATTAGCAAAACAGAAAGAATCCGGTGTGCTGATTACCATCGGCCCCACCAAGGATGTCACAAAAGTTTTTGGGATTTACGAAGCCGAAGACGAAGCCACTGTGCGCCAGTTGATTGAAAATGACCCCTACTGGAAAAATGGCATCTGGACTGAATATTCTGTCAAAGAATGGATTCAGGCTTTATAAATTGTGTATTGAGTATGGGGCATTGGGCATTAGGATTTATGTTAATTGCATTCCCCCTTGCTCCCTGCTTACCTAGTCTCTAAGCTTAATTGAGGCGGCGGGACGGAATTTAAATATAAATGTCGAACCTACCAGGCTTTAAATATAGTTCTAGGATTTGTGATTTAAGGGTGTTATAGAATAAAGCTATCGCCCAGATTTATCTATTCTCTCCTGAGTAGAATTTAAGGATTTCATAATAACTTCTTGAGCCACAGCTTTGCTCAAAATTGCAATAAATTGGTCTTGAGTTTCAATGAGTTTTGGTATTATGCTAAGTTCAGCTTCTTGTCTAGATAATTCTGAAGGCCAAAACATAGAGGCTAACTTACGCAGTTCTTCAACACTTCTCTGATAATTATGATTCAGCATAGTAATCCGCATTATACACGTACATCGCGTACCCGCCCGTCGTAGGCGATCGCAAAATATTGTTTGTTTGAAACATCACAGCTTCACCATTTAGATATTAGACTACAAGATTATTAGCCGCTATGCATAGTCGCAGGTATATACAGCAGTTTGCCTAATGTCAGGCTCAACCTCAAGACTGGCAACAAAGCGACAATAAAGATCATTTCTAGCCTCTGAACTTGAAACTTTCAGTTTTAACTCTCCCCCATCTCCCCAATTCCCCATTTATGAAAATTTGGCAGGTTGATTTTTATCGTCGTCCCTCACAAGATGAATCGGGACAAATTTTATGGGAGTTGTTGATTTGTGACGCAACTCGCAACTTTGAGTATGAAGCTACCTGTCTCCAGTCAGCAGCGAATTCGAGTTGGGTTGCTGCTCAACTTGAGTTAGCTGCTGGTGAAAAATTGCCAGATACGATCCAGGTATTTCGTCCCCAGTCTCTAAGCTTAATTGAGGCGGGTGGACGAAATTTAAGCATAAATGTCGAACCTACCCGCCACACTGTGGCACTGAAGCAGTGGTTACAAGAAAAGCAATATTCCTCAACGCTGGATAAACCACCTCCAGCACCATTACCAGAGAACCTCTGGGGAGAACAATGGCGTTTTGCGACTCTACCCGCTAGTGATGTAGAAACGAGATTTAGCGATCGCCCCATTCCCATTTTGCACATCCCAGAACATCTCAAACCCATCAATTTGGGTTTAGCGTCAACAGTGCCCGTCCCTGGTGTGGTAATTTATGGTGGACGGCAATCGATGCGCCTAGCCCGGTGGTTACAGCAAGCCCGCCTTGTGGCGTTAAACTATATTTCTGGCGCACCGGATGGCTTAATATTAGAGGCTGGCTTAGTAGATAGGTGGATTGTTGCCACTTTTGAAGATCCAGAAGTTACAACAGCAGCCCAAACATATCAACAACGGAAACAGCAAAGTCGAGGATTGCACTTTTTGTTAGTACAGCCAGATGATTCCGGGATCACTTATAGCGGCTTTTGGTTATTACGGGCAGATGATTCATATTGATAGATAATTATTTAATATCTTTTGCTGTTGGCGAATATCGTCTCGATATTTGCCCATTAAAATCCTGATTAACATTTTACCCAAACAGTAAGAAGCCCGCCAAGAAAAAACAGCATCTTGTAAATCAATATGGCTACGCTCAAATAAAAAATGTCCGGTTAATCCCAACAATTGAGTTAACGGTAAGCACAAAAGTAACGAAAATTTGTGCAACTTCCAAGCACAAAATAGCAAAGTATAAAAAAATAATATTCCCAGAATATGGAAAGTAATATTAATTGGATGCTGATGTTTAAGAACAAAAATATCCCAATAGTCAGTAAAAGGGCGCTCCAGAATTTGATTGTTAATTTTATATCTCAATCTTTGTGGAGGATTAGAATTGATATTACTCATAAAATAGATAGTGTGTGAAAAATCAATAGAATTAATTTATACCTTAATAGTCATTGTCAGCTACACAAATACCTTTACATTTAATACCGTTCGTAGCAGTGCGCTGACAATGAGGACATAGAACTTTTTCGTTTTCTATTTCTTCATTTGTCTTGATACTAGTGCTTGTCTGTAGCTTGTCTTTTTCAGTCTGGAGTTTTTCACTCATAAGAATGGAGAATTTTTAGCTGTTTAAATTTTACAACTCATTTAGAAGTGATGATTGATGAGGCACAATTTAATATAGCAAAGTAATCCCTGTGCTGAATAGCGATCGCTCACCTTGCCGACACAAACAACCTGAATCCCATTAATATAAGTTCCCTTTCATAGGTATATTATATCGATATATCAGATATGATATAAATACAGCATGGGAGAGCAAAGTAAGCCTTTAGTTTGGCTGCATGGTGAAGTTAAAACCCCACCTTTCACTCAAGAAGCACGCATCGAAGCGGGTGTTCTGCTCAGACAATTACAGGAAGGTGAATCCCTTGAGTTGCCACATTCACGCCCTATGTCAAGTATAGGAATTCACTGTTATGAATTGCGTATTCGAGATGCAGATAAAAACTGGAGGATTATTTATCGAATTGATAACGATGCAATCTTGATTGTTGAAGTCTTTAATAAAACAACGAGAACAACATCCAAGAAGGTAATTGAGGTTTGCAAAAAGCGCCTAAGCAAATATGATACCGATCGGCAGGAGTAATGCAATGGATCGAGCTAAGAGAGAACGTTTAGAATCTAAAGACTGGAAAATTGGCACAGTTTCAGATTTTTTGGAGTTAACACCCGAAGAAACTATCCTTGTTGAAATTAAGCTAGCTCTCAGCCAAAACTTGAAGGAGCGTCGGCAAAAATTGATGACTCAAAGTGAACTTGCTGCTAAGATTAGTTCCAGCCAACCTCGGATTGCTAAAGCTGAAAATAGCGATGCTTCAGTATCAATTGAATTGTTGATCCGAGCAATGTTAGCAACAGGTGCAACTCCTCAAGATATTGGGCAAGTCATTGCTGATGTGGGGTAAAAGCAATTCAATACTAAACTCTCAAACCTCATCTTTGCGTCTCTGCGTGAGATACTTCAACAAGGAAACAAAACAGTTCCCAACTTTTCCCGCCCCAAGCGATCGCTCACTTCACCCCGACAAACAACCCGAACCCCATTAATATAAACCGCTTGCACAATTTCATCCGAACCACGCTTAACCATCCGAGGTTCGCCATCTAAAACTGGATCTGATATCTGCACCTGCGGGCTAATTGGCTGATTTAAAGCATTAGGATCGAGTAAAACTATATCCGCTTTCGCACCAACTTTCAGAACTCCCGTATCCAGACGAAACCAACCAGCAGGTTCTCCGGTAACGCGGCAAATCGCAGCTTCCGGTGAAAGGAACTTCGTTGCAACTGCTTGTTTGAGCAAAGACAAAGCTCCATCATAGTAGCCCAGGTTACGCACGTGAGCGCCAGCATCGGTAAAACCAGGCAAAATATGGGGATGCTGCATCATCGCTAAACGGGGTTTGAGGCGATCGTTCGCTCCTGTGGCTACCCAGCGTAAATCTGTATCGTATTTTTGTAATGCGTGGATAAATAAATCTACTGGTTCTTGTTGCTTTTGACGAGCAATTTCTGCAAAACTTAATCCTTGCCAACTTACTTCGGGACAATGAATAACTTCCATCAAATCCAAGCAACGATGGAATGATTTATGCCGTTTACTCAACCATTCTTTACGAAACTGACGACGAAAAATTTCTGATTCCCATAATTGTTGTCTTTCTTCTCGTGACTGACAGCCATTGAGTTGTGCGCCTGTGGAGAATTCTTCAAATAAGGGAGTCACAGATCCATCAGAGTAAATGGTGAAGGGTTCGGTTAAGGTTTGAAAGCGCACATTCCCATTTAGCAGCCGATTCCAAATAAAAAGTAGGGGGGAAAATATTCGCCATAGTTTGCGATCGTGTACGGCATCTAAGGCTGAGAGGACTGTTAGGCGCAGGGGTTTTTGTCCAATCCCTGAACCCATCCGCAGAATCTCTACAAAGGAAGCAAGTCGTTGTAAGTTGGGTGTGACTTGAAAAACGCGATCGCACCGCCGACACAAATCTGCTAACATTGCATATTCTTTAAATTTGGCGTGTTGAGACGGAATTGTACAACCTTGCCATTCTCCACTCATCCGATGCCAGGGAAACATATCAATAGAAATACCAATAAAGCCAGCATCTATTGCATCTCTGGCTATGCGCTGCATAAGTTTTAGTTCAAATTTTGTCGGCTGAACGGTTAAACTGCGTTCTAACCCCATTACATGAGCGCGTAAGGCACTGTGTCCAAACATTGGGGCAACATTGGGGCCAAGGGGTAACTGTTGCAAATGCTGTAAATATTCTGCTGGTGTTTGCCAGGAAACCGACTTTTTCAACCATTTTGCAATCAGCCGATGAGAAAGTGTCTCTACCCTCTGAAAAATATCAGCTAGGATTTGGGGTTCTGCGATCGCAACAGACAAGCTACAGTTACCAATAACCACGCTGGTAACACCATGACGAACTGATTCACTCAATCCTGGTGCAATTTCTAACTCTAAATCGTAATGAGTATGAATATCTATAAATCCAGGTGTCACCCATAACCCAGAAGCATCAACCACTTCACGGGCTGGGGTAGTTAAGGAGGGTGCAAGGGTGACAATGCGGCCGTTTTGAATGCCAATATTTACGCGCACAGGTAGAGAGCCTAAGCCATCGAAAATTAACCCGTTTTGAATCAGCAAATCTAACATGATTTGTTAATGTCTGATACTTGCTATTTAATATTGTCAATCTACTAAGAAATTCCCGTTACCCTTATTAGAAGATAACTTGGTATTTATTATATCGCTATTACTGAATACAAACGTATTGGTTGACTTCATTAATATAGCCAATTTTAATTACTATTTCTTCGCCTATTAGTTCCTGGCTAAACTTATTCATCAAATCTGAATGAATATCTTTAACTGATTGGTCAATATCATAATCTCGAAGTATAATTACCAAATCAATCCTTGTCAGGGTATCACTCTTCTTACATTTTAAAGAATGGTATAAAAGTCGATCAATCAACGCTCTTTCTATTTTTAAATTAGTATGACTTCTTACTTTGATTTCAACTGCTATTTTTTCTGATTCTTTTGCAGCATAAAAATCTACGACACCATCACGCACAAATCTTTCTAAAACAATATTATAACCAGATTTATTATAATATTCAGCAACAGCTTCTTCCACTTTAGCATAATATTCAGTAGGAGAATTTGATTGATAAGAGTGAATTATTGATTGACGATCTTCTTGATCTAAATTAATTTCACCTAACTTGTTGGTAGCACGATTGATTATTTCTTTTATTGTCGAGCAAAGACCTTTAATTTTTTCAAATTCATCTTTTTTCAAATACCTGTTATGAGCAACCTTATTTCTAAGTTTATAAATAATTTCCCATTTCGCCTCAAAGCTTTTATCTTTTTCTTCTATTATAGTAGAAAAATACTTTTCCCAATTTGAGCGAGGAACATATTTCAGTATTTTTGATTTATCTTCTTCATTAAAACTAGTTTTAATAAGAACACGATCAAGTTCTTCAAGACTAATATCTCTCTTTTTTTGAAATAAAACTTGTTTTAAATGTATAAAGTCTAGCTTGGATAGGTCATTAAGGTATAACTCTTCATCCTCATACTTTTGAATCTTTTGAAATAAGTCATCATCTATTCTGTCTTTTGACCATTCCATTCCTACATTAATCAACATGAATTTACTGATTAATCTTCTCATCAAGTTTTCAATTTCGTTTATTAATGGGTAGGCTCTTTCTGCATAGATTCTTCCTACATCATCCCAAAGTGTATTTATTCTAGTTAAACCTGGGCATATTCGTGAAGATATAGTCTTAATTTTTTCTCCCAGTTCTGAAAACTCATCAATTAGATTTTTATTATTGCACGTAAGTACAAGCAAAAAATAACGTTCTCGTTTTGATTCAACTATACCAGTTTCTACATGGAAATTAGCAGAAACAAGCTCCTTACCATTACGCTCTGTTCGATATACCATCTTTTGATCATTTACAGAGATTGATGAATCTATTTGTAGGAAGTTAATAAAAGACTCTTTACTGCTACAAAAAAACTCGTTTTCCGTAACTAAAATTAAATACTCTAGTTTCAATTATATTCTCCGTGTATTTATAATCTAAATTATCGCATAGGTTAAATTTATGCAATACCATATCCCGTATATTGCCTAACATTTTGCGGGTGAAATCCTAAGACAATTTTATCTTTAGGAATTCCAGCAGCTTCTAATTCGTAGGTAACACCATCTTCTGTATCATCCCGTTGTACCCAAATTTTGCCATCGATAATGTCAATATGAACTAAGCAACCATGAATCCTTTTGGCACCGTCCCAACCAAGAGTTATCAGCAAATAGCTGTTATTTTCGCTATCAAAGACTGTTTTACACTCAATAGCTGCATAGGAATAAGGAATTTGTGTATAAGGTACTAACACCTCTTTGATGATGCGTCGATAGTTATCTAAGGTATCCATTGGATAATCCTCTCAGTTTCAGGATTGAAAACAAGTAAATTTAGATTTTCACTTTCTATTAAAAGTGTACCAATTGGTTCTTCAAATAAAGCTGTGAATACGCTCTGACGCACTGCTAGGTATAATATTCTATCAGGTTCTAGGCGACTGATAACAGCACGATACAGAATAAATCCACCGATGGCATTTTTGAGGTCTGCCATTTCTGAAGGACTGACAAAACTTTTAATTTCTACGGCTATTTTTTTAGTTCCTTGTTCTGCGGCTAAAAGTTGTTTTGCTCCTAAATCTACATACATATCTTTTTGACCCCATTTTAAATGTAAAGGGTCATCTGTAATTATCCAGCCTTCTTTAATTAAGGAGTTTTTAACAGCATCGTGATAGATATCTTTTGCAGGCATATTAAATTTTATTTGTTGACAGAATCACTGTCATAATTTTGACCAAGATGCTCAGTTTTCACCCAGTGCGATCGCTCCCTTTGCACACACATCTTTAAAGTCGTCACAATCATCACAGGAATCCAATGCACCATGTATAATGACCCTTGAATTGTTGCCCAAATCAAAGACCATCCTCGTAAATTTTGAAATTGGTAAAGTCCAGCAATAAAGGCAATTGTCAGAATGATGCTGAGTAGTGTTTGCAGTGGAAATAGAACGGGATGATGGCTATAAAATATTGTCCAAAGTAAATCAGGTATTAGTCCAATTGGTAGCAGAAATTGCAATAGAAAAAATAATAGTAAATCAATTTCTTTTGCCCAACCTAAAGTCAGAATTTGCGGAAAATAATCTAGGTAACGCTGATAGCCACCTTCAGCCCAACGACAGCGTTGATACCAAAGTTTTTCCCAAGTAGTTACACCTTCTTCCTGAATTGATGGAACTGTCACAAACTCAATTTCCGTACCTGCTAAATAGAGTTTGAAGCAAAGATCCAAATCATCGGTGACAGTGTTCTCATTCCAACCTTGACACTTTTCTAACAATTCCCGACGAACTAACATCCCATTACCGCGCAGTTCAGACATTCCACCAATAGCAATGCGATGGGTTTGCAGAAAGCTATCACAGCACATTTCCATTTGCTGACAACGGGTTAAGAAATTGGTATTAGCATTAGAAATTGCTTTTCGCACTTGCACTGCACCGATCGCTTGCTTTTGAAACAGAAGTACTGTTTGCTGGAGAAAATTGGCTCTTAATTGAGCATCCGCATCGCAGACTAGAATAATCTCCCCTTGGGTAAATGGAAACACTGCATTCAATGCCCCTGATTTACCACCTTTTGATTCTCGTCGATGAACTTGTAAAGCTGGAAATTGAGTTTGTAATTCTTTCAAAACCTGGGGAGTTTCATCGGTACTACCATCATCAACAATCCAGATATCTAGGGAATCGCTGGGATAATTCAATTGGCATAAGCTGTAAACTAGATTAGCCAACACTGAACTTTCATTTTTAGCCGGAACTAAAATCGAGACTGGCGGTAAATAAATCTCACTCTCCATTACCGCCGCCGTTGGTTTTGCTAATAGCATCCGTAATGTTTGCACAGTCAGGATTGCCGTTAATCCCAGCATCAACCATTGTGTTTCTGGTAGCCAGTGCAGTAAACTCACGCCACCCCAGACTAATAAAACTACTAGGGTTGCTTTGAGCCGGCGATGAAAGATAGTATTTTTACTGGGCTGATAGGTGCTTCTTCCCACTTTATTTGCTATATCCTGTCGGTTCGTGGCTTATTCCTGCGACGTAATAGTAACATCATCACTGCTCCCAGCACGAAACCGCCCACCCCTGCTGCAACTGCGAGAATCTGCCCCAATTGTCGAGCAGCATTTAACACTGGGTTATTCAGTAAATTTGAGGAGAAATGCAGCGATTGAATCATCCATTTATCTTGGAGCTTTTGCAGCACGGCTGTCCATCGCAACGCCATATCAGCCGCTTTGCCATCTTTGAAAGAAAAGGATGCGATCGCTTCTCCAGAGGCAACATCTATATCTGGAGTAAGAAATGTTCTGATCGTATCTCCCTTAAGTTGCATTTTGATATCTTTAATAGAACTGGAAAACTGCTGATTCCAGTACTTTTCAAACTCAGGGACTTTGTGAAAAACCTGGTTATCAACTGTTGTGATTGTAAAGTTTGGGTGCAAGTAAGGCTGTATTTTGGCAAAATCACGAGTGTTTAGGGCTTGCAGGGCTATATCCCGCGTGCGAATAATTGCATTTATCTCCTGTGGATTGACATCTGCTAGAGCGGATTGGGGTAGATTCCAAATTACCAACACTAACAAAATACTCCAAAGTAGCTGAGTGCATTTGTATATGCTTGCCCATCTCTGTTTCATCATCTAAAAAACCTGTAGATTGATTGATGCTTACTGATAATTTTTTTAATTTTACTACCCATATTCCATACTTTTTTTGTAAGACATAATAATAGTCATACTTACCTACAAGAGATGCAATACTGCTCGGTTAATGGGAAAAGGAAAGACAAATAAAACCTTTAATTCTTGCCCTTTAACCTTTTCCCTAAGCCAAATTCATAGTTTAAAATGTAACGCTCCGAGCAGTATTGATAAGGGATGCCGAGTTACACTTGTTCTTTGCTGCCAAATAAGACTTTAATTCGTTGTTCGATCTCTTCGGATGAAACATCCTCTTGATGAGTCGCAATCCACCAATAATTTCCGTTTGGATCTTTCACAGCCGCATGGCGATCGCCCCAAAATTCATCATTTGGCTCCATCATTGAGGTAGCACCGGCTTTGAGAGCATTGTCATAAGTTGTGTCGGTATTCTCAACATAGAGGTAAATGGAACTTGGCGTTGGCTTAAATTCACATCTTGCTTCGCTCACCATTATTACTGAGTCGCCAATTTTGACTTCAGCATTCATGATGCTACCTTCTGGGTGTAGGGTACGACGAATTTCTTTGGCTGCAAATCCCTGTTTGAGAAACTCGATTAGGGTTGCTGCCCCTTCCACAAAAAGATACGGTGTAACGGTATGATAGCCGAATGGAATAGGTTTAACTGTCATAATTGTTGCCACTACAAAATAGTACAAATGTATTGTAGTTCAAACTAACTATATTGACCGCAATCTTAAAACTCTGTATCAATAACCCTATCTATTGCCTAAAGTACTGAAAAAGGGTTACTAGCCCCTCACACCTAAGATTTGCCTCCTGACAAGAGCATGGCCAGATTGAACATCAAACCAGTGAATATCTTCAGGGGGCAATGTCAGTGTAATATTCTCAGTACTCCAAGTTTGGTCTGTTGGCAATAAAGCACGTACTATAATCGCTTCTTGTGAACTCTCAACCTTGACACTGACCAAATAATGCATACCCAAGTTTTCGACTAGATGCACTCGCCCTTGAATAGTTTGGGTATCACCTGGTTGGGCAATGCGAACGTTTTCTGGGCGGATACCTAGCACAATCTGCGGTGGTACAGTTGGTATATTTGGCAGAGGTAGTTGGAAGTTACCTAGTACCGCGTATTTTTCCTTACAAGGAAGAGTTAGCAAATTCATCTGCGGACTACCAACAAATCCAGCCACAAATAAATTAGCTGGATGGTTATAGATGATTTCGGGCGGGTCGAGTTGCTGGACATAGCCATCGTTGAGCAAAGCTACTTTGGTAGAAAGTGTCATCGCTTCTGTTTGGTCATGGGTAACATAGACCACAGGGACTTTTTGCTCTGCAAAAATTTGCTTGAGGTCGGCTCGGACTCGTTCCCGCAACAGCGCATCTAAGTTACTTAACGGTTCATCTAGGAGGTACACATCGGCATTACGCACTAAAGCACGACCAACCGCAACCCGCTGGCGTTGACCTCCAGACATTTTAGCAGGCTTGCGGTTCATTAACTCTGCTAATCCTAAAATTTCTGCCACTTCTGCCACTCGCTGTTTAATTTCTGTCGGTGGTACTTTTTTCAGCTTGAGTCCAGAGGCGAGGTTATCGTACACTGTCATGTGCGGATAGAGTGCATAACTTTGAAATACCATTGCGATGTTGCGATCGCCTGCTGATTTATAAGTAACATCCACGTCATCGATCGTAATCTGACCGCGAGTAGGTTCTTCAAGACCTGCAATCATGCGTAGAACAGTGGATTTGCCACAACCAGAAGGGCCAAGTAAAGTCAGAAACTCATGGTTATCTACTGTTAAGCTAACGTCTTTAACAGGGACGACTTTGGAAGTATAAGTTTTATTCAGGTTTTTGAGTTCGAGTTTAGCCATTTTTCATTTGTCATTTTTCGTTGGTCATTAGTCATTCTTTCTCCCCCCGCTTCCCCTGCTTCCCATGCTCCTCTGCTTCCCCTGCTTCCCCTTATCCTTTAACAGCACCAGCAGTCAGACCTTGGACAATCCGGCGCTGGAAAAACAAAACTAGTAAAACCAGAGGTAACGTTCCTACAACAGTAGCAGCAGCGATCGCACCGTAGGGAATTTCAAATACTGTCGCACCACCCAACTGAGCCGCAGCAACGGGAATTGTCTTCATTTCTTCACGAGTCATAAACGTCAGAGCGAAGATAAACTCGTTCCAGGCAAAAATAAAGGTGAGAATTCCAGTAGTTACTAAGGCGGGAAGGGTCATAGGCAATACGATTTGCCACAGTAGTTGAAAGGTGTTGTAACCATCGACCCTAGCAGAATCTTCTAAGTCTTTAGGTAATTGTTGGAAAAAGCTTCTGAGTACTAGAATTGTCAGTGGTAAATTAATGGCGGTGTATGGTATAATCAGCGCTAAATAATTGTTGCCCAGTCTGAGGGCTTGAATAATTTCTAATAGTCCGAGGAACAACAGAATTCCAGGAAATAAAGTCACCATCAGCACGCTGGCGAGGATAGCTTGTTCACCCCAAGGGCGTAACCGTGCTAGAGCATAAGCAGCAGGTGCGCCGATCGCTAAAGCTAAAGCTGTAGAAGTAATCGACACAAAGGCGCTGTTGAAGATGTAGCGCCAAAATGGACGACGAGTGAATAACTCAATGTAATGACTAAAAGTGAATCGCGTGGGGAAATAAACAGTGGGAATGGCGGCAATATCTTCGTTAACTTTAAACGAGGTCAGCAATTGCCATAAGGCTGGCGCTAGGCTGAATAACATTACTAATGCAACTGCTATTACCAGCAAGATTTTTTTCAGAGAAAATCTGGTTTTTGCTATCGGTTGGGGAGTTGAACTCATGGTTAAATAACTCCTGATGTCTTGGCACGGGATTTATTAAGTAAGAAACTAGCGATCGCCACCGCAGCAATTAATATTAGAAATGTCACTACCACCAAAGCCGCTCCATAACCAAAATCTAAGTAGCGCATCACCGTGGAATAGATGTATAGCGACACCACTTCAGTTGCACCACCAGGGCCACCCCCGGTCATTACAGCAATCAAGTCAAAAATCCCAAAAGCTTGAGCAAATCGAAATAGGACTGCAATTAAGATTTGTGGCAGCAGCAGTGGCAAGGTAATATTGCGGAAGCTTTGCCAAGGATTTGCCCCATCAACAGAGTAGGCTTCATAGAGGTCTGCTGATATCGACTGCAAGCCAGCCAACAGTAGAATACTGATAAAAGGTGTAGTTTTCCAAACATCAGCAAAGATGGCTGCACTCATCGCTAGAGTTGGTTCTCCTAACCAGTTAATTCCAGTTTTAATCAGCCCTAACCGCCGCAGAATATCGTTTACAACCCCAAACTGGTCATTAAAAATCCAAGACCATGCCAGACCAATCAGAGCGGTAGGCAAAGCCCAAGGTAGAATGGCGATTGTCCGCACTATGCCCCTTCCAAAAAACGCCTGATTGAGAACTAGAGCAATCAAGAGTCCTAGCAGTAGTTCTGAAAGCACAGATGCTGTTGTGAACACAGCCGTCGCCCACAAACTCTGCCAGAAACGACCATCCCCAGCCATCCGCACATAATTGTCCAAACCAGAGAATACGGGTTGTAGTTCAGTTCCCAAATTCCTAGTAAATACACTTAACCAGAATGCTCGTAAAATCGGGTAGGCAAATACAAACAACAACAGCAATAATGCTGGTGTTAGTAAGAGCCAAGCAGTCCTTTGTTCCCGGCTTCGGAGTGTATGCATATTAGTCATTAGTCATTGGTCATTTGTCATTTGTCATTTGTCAATAATTCTTCTTCCTCTGCCTCCCCTGCTCCCTGCCC
>NZ_NOLI01000240.1:0-5772 GCF_002245975.1 Nostoc sp. 'Peltigera membranacea cyanobiont' 213
GGCGATGGGGACTGGGAAGAAATTTCTCGATCAAAATCCCCATTACCCCTTATCTCCAGAGGCGGCACCGAGTTCCCCGATCCCCAATCCCCAATACCTCTTGTCCAAGAGCAACTTCTCTACGAAATCCAATTTGCTATCCAAGATACAGGTATTGGCATCACACCAGAGAAAATAGAGCGCTTATTTCAGCCCTTCACTCAGGCTGATGTCTCCATGACTCGACGATATGGCGGCACAGGACTAGGACTAGTGATCAGCAAGCGGCTAAGTAAGATGATGGGAGGCACTCTTTGGGTAGAAAGTCAAGGATTTGTTGGTGGCAATCCTAGCCCTAGATGGAAAAGTGGAAAATTATTATCATCTCCTTACACTTCCCAAGGTTCAACATTCTACTTCACCATTACAGCCCAAGTGCCTGCTGTATCAGAGCAAGGTGAATTTAGTAATTCGCCGATGCAGTTTGAAGGAAAGCGCCTGTTGATTGTGGATGACAATCTGACCAACCGCCAAATTATCAGCTTGCAAGCAGAGTCTTGGAAAATGGAAACTTATGCTGCTAAATCTGGTGAAGAAGCTTTAGCTCAACTTGCTCTGGGAACACAGTTTGATATTGCCATTTTAGATATGCAAATGCCGGAAATAGATGGCATAACCCTAGCTTGTCAAATCCGCAAACAATCTGGTTGTCAAAATCTACCTTTAGTGATGATGACCTCTTTGGGTAGAGGAGAAACTTTCTCTGACTTTGGTGATGTCCAGTTTGCTGCCTCTTTGAGCAAACCGATTAAACAGTCTCAACTCTACGATGTTATTACCCGTGTTTTGGGAAATCAGCCGATCCCAGCCAGTATTTCTCATTTCCCCTTGGTAGATCGGCATTTAGCCCATCGATTGCCACTGCGGATTCTCCTAGCAGAGGATACGGTTGTTAATCAGAAAGTTGCTTTACTGATGTTACAGAAAATGGGTTATAAGGCGGATGTCGTCACCAATGGAGTAGAAGTACTCAAGGCTTTGCAAAAACAGCCTTATGACCTAGTGCTGATGGATATCCACATGCCTGAAATGGATGGGTTAGAAGCATCCCGAAGAATTTGTCAAGAATGGGAAGTGGGTTTTCGTCCCTATATCATTGCAATAACTGCCAATGCGATGCGGGGCGATCGCGAAATCTGTCTTGCTGCTGGTATGGATGACTACATTAGCAAACCTATTCAGTTTCAAGATTTAGCTCAAGCACTCAGCAAATGCCCACGTCAAAGAAGTATTGAATTCCCTTCCATAGTCAAACAAGATCGAGTGATGTCCAAAGAATTGCAAACTTCGCAAAATATCCTCCAAGAAGGGCAAAACCAGACATTAAAAAACGCCAAAATCGATCTCAATATTCTGAAATCCTTGCGGGATATGGTCAGAGGAGATAGTGTTGTATTTTCTGAACTGATTGAGTGTTACCTTACAGAGACACCAAAACTGGTGGAAAATATTAGCACAGCGATCGCAACTCAGGATGCCCAAACTATATGGAAGGCAGCCCACCAACTCAAGTCTAGCAGTGGCTTTATCGGAGCGATGGCCTTAGCGCAGCTTTGCAGGGTGTTAGAAGCACAAGGACGCAGCAGTAAATTAGAAAACAGCGTAGAATCACTCTCGCAACTATACCAGGAGTATGAACAAGTTAGAACAGCCTTAGAAAAAGAACTTGCGAAGGAAACGCCATGAATGCCACTGCTCAAGAAAGCCAATCTTTAGTTCTAATTGTTGATGATGAACCTTTCATCCGCATGATCCTGCGGCATTTCTTGGAGCGAGAAGGCTATAAAATAGTGGAAGCTCAAAATGGCAGAGAGGCTTTAACTGCTTTTAACCAACAGCACCCTGACATAATACTTCTTGATGCCATAATGCCAGATATGGATGGGTTTGAGTGTTGCATTCAGTTGGAACTTCTTGATTCTAGTAAACACACTCCAGTTTTAATGATTACAGGACTTGAGGATCAAGAGTCAGTCGATCGGGCATTTGCAGTGGGGGCAATGGACTATGTAACCAAACCGATTCACTGGCCAGTTTTGCGACAACGGGTAAAACGCTTGATTCAGCAATCTCAGTTACAGCAAAAACTAGAAACCGTTAATCTGGAATTGCAGCGATTAGTTACTATTGATGGATTAACTCAAGTAGCTAACCGCCGACGGTTTGAAGAGTATCTTAACCAAGAGTGGCAGCGCCTAAAACGGGAGCAACGGCCGCTTTCGCTGATTCTTTGTGATGTTGATTTCTTCAAATTATATAACGATACTTATGGGCATCGGGTAGGCGATCGCTGTCTTCAAGAAATTGCTAAAGCCATTAAAGATATTATTAAACGTCCCAGCGATCTAGTCGCCCGTTATGGTGGGGAAGAATTTGCTGTGATTTTACCTAACACAGATACCGAGGGGGCGACTCATATTGCCGAGGAAATTTGCCATGCTGTCCGCACACTGGCAATACCTCATCAAAATTCCCAAGTTAGTCCTCATGTAACCATTAGTGTCGGGTTTACCACAGAAATTCCTCAGCTAGATTCTGACTTGGAAGAAATGATTGCCGCAGCAGATCGGGCATTATATCAAGCAAAGGCAGCAGGACGCGATCGCTTTGTACAAAATATCATCCTCCCCAAAAGTAAAAACTCCTGCTAGTGCGCCAAACTTCACACACTTTCTATCTCTTGAAAATGCAAACTCACCTTTTAAGGGATGGGGAAGCTAATCAGCAACGCCTAAAAATCTACGCCTCGTTTAAGTTCTACACCTTGATTTGCATAGTGTTTGTGGCAATAAACCTCTGAATGAACGCTAGCTAAGTCAAAGTACGCCGGCTGATTTTGACAGCGGCCAGTGATGATGATTTCAGTGTCGCGGGGTTTACGGAGTAAAGCTTGGACAATGGGTTCAACGGGGAGTAATTCTAAATCAACAGTGGGGTTGAGTTCATCAAGAATAATAGTTTTATACATTCCAGAGGCGATCGCAACTTTTGCTATTTCCCAACCCCGCTCGGCTTCTACATAGTCTAATTCTTGCCGGGAATTGCGCCAGACAATGGAATCGCCACCGCAACGCTGATGATCCACTACTTCTGGATATGACTGCTGCAAGGCGGCGATCGCTGCGTCTTCTGTATAGCCAGTACCACCTTTAAGCCACTGCATAATTAACACACGGGTAGATCCCGGATGATTGATTCCCCTACCAATGGCCTGTAAGGCTTTGCCTAATGCACTAGTAGACTTACCTTTCCCAGCACCAGTATAAATTTCAATCCCTTCCAGGAAGAGGGCTTTGGCTGTTGGATGGTGATGAGGTTTCATTTCTGAATGCAAATCTGCAATATCAAGTAATTTTTGCGGTGCGGCGCGTCCGGTGGCGATGATTTCTAACTCTTGGGGCTTAGATTTTAATGTCTTTACTACTTCATCCACTAGTAGCAAACCCAAATCCAGAACGGGGTTAATTTCATCTAAGACGACAACTGAATATAAACCGCTAGCGATCGCACCTTTGGCGACATCCCAACCCCGCATCGCCTCATCTCGGTCAAAGGTGGTAATTTCTTCTGGGCCAAAAAATTCGGCTCTTCCAGTGCGAACCTGGTCTATTAAATGGGGAAACCCACGCTGTAAAGCTGCGATCGCGCCATCTTCGTCATAATCACGTTCCGGCCCTTTTAAAAATCGCAGCAGTAAAACCCGGTTAGAATCGCTAGGCGTATTTATCCCTAAGCCAATAGAGCGCAAAACCACCCCCAAAGCAGCTTGAGACTTGCCTTTACCCAGTCCATCGTAGACGTGAATTTGACCAATTAGGCGTTCCTGACGCACTTGCGCCGTCCGAATACCAATACCGTTCCTTGTCATCTATTGAAAAGCTATAAGTTGCAGTCTTTAATCTTACCTAACGTCTTGTAATCTTAGTAGAGAAACTACCCCGCTAGCGCGTCCGTATAAGGTTCAGCTTGATGTATTAACAATACCAATCAGGGAGTAGTGACATACCAGCATAATAAAGGACAAAAACAATCTGATAATTTCCCCCATCACCCTCACTATCCCAGTTATACTCTCTACAGTTAAACCTTACCCTTGACTATGTTATGCCTGAGAATTGGATGCTTCCGAGAATTTTTCCCATTGGTGGAGTTCTGTTTGACTTTTTATTTGTACTAATTGCCATTCCTATCGAAGCGTATATTTTGCACTATCGACTAAAATTTGACAAAAAAACTAGTATTTTTTATGCTATTTCTCTCAATCTTTTTTCTAGTGTAATTGGTTGGTTAATATTTTTTGTAGCAGAACCAATGTTGCCGATAGAAGTGAGATCGGAATTAATTAACTATATGTTTTTTAATAATTTTAAAGCACCCAATACACAAACCTTCATAATCTTAACCGCCTTTATAATTTTCTTTGCTACTTTTGTGATGAAATTTTTCATTTTAAAGGTATTGCTACTATCATTAAATGAATCATTTGCGAAAAAAGAAGAGGAAGCTCCAATATCTCAACGGCGGCGATGGAGTACTTTTAGCAACCTGAGATTACAAAGTACCAATTTGGTAACGACTATACTAATAGCGAATTCTCTTAGCTATACTGCTATAACTATTATTTTATTGTTTCGAGCAAAATAGCAGGGTTTTACTTCATTAAAAGGAAGACAAGTGAGTGATTAGGTGGAAGGAGGAATATGAATACGCTACTTAAAGATGTATTTGGTTTTTTTAAATTTGCTGAAGGGCTGTATGCGGGAATTAGAAAATTATTAGTTCCACCCAAAGCTTACTCTTGGCAGACATTTATTTATATGAGTGTCTTTTCTTGGGTGCTTTCATCTTTGGCTACAGGCTATGTCAAAGATATTATTGCCTTTTTCGGTTGGTTATTTTTAATTTCAGGCACAGCTTGGTATACAACTCAAGATCCTTTGAGGGTTCCTGGTACATTTATGCCAGTCGGGGCAGTGATTACTGGATTCTTAGTGAGTGTTTTTGCCTTTGGAAATCAAGAGGAAGTAATTACACCAAGAATAATCGTTTTTTGGCCGACAATTTCGGCACTAATTACGGCAATACCAGAATTTATTGAAGGAAGCGACACTGACGCTAAAGCCAGAATTCCTAAGCCCCAAGACCGCCAAAGAATTATAATTTTAGTTGCTAGTAGTATGCTGCTAAGTTGCTGGATTCAGTTTTATTTTGTGATGGATCATTGGTTTCAACAATATCCCAGTTTGCAGGCAGATACTTTTAAACGTAGTACCTTTGTTGTCAGAACAGAAGAACGATTAAAAATCCCACAAAACGGGGTTGTAATTCTAGAGAGACTTCAACCAATAGTAGAAGAACAAATAGACAAAACATCTTGGTCGGAAGTAGAGAAATGGTTACTAGATGCAAAACAACGAGTAAGGACTCTGGGTAGGGGAGTAATTCAAAAAAACCTGGGTAAATATGAAGAGAAGGATTTATGGCGCGTTGAACCGCGTGTAGCTAATACTAAATCTGGATATATATTAGACTTATTAAGTATTTGGAGCGGCCCAAGTTCTAACCCACGGGGCTATTACTTAAGAAAATCTTGTCGAATTGAACCAGTTGCAGTAACCAGTAATTCAGGGAATAAGATTCCAGTTGCAGAAATTGAATGCGATCGGTTTTGACTATTCCTTTTTAAGCTATGATACTTTTTCGAGCGATCGCGCCTTTGTAACTATTAGCAAC
>NZ_NOLI01000241.1:0-5766 GCF_002245975.1 Nostoc sp. 'Peltigera membranacea cyanobiont' 213
AGGGGAGGCAGGGGAGGCAGGGGGGGATGAATTTTCATCCCCAACAGGCTCTGCTTTTGTCTGTTCGTAGCCGCCGGCTAACAAAGCGCGATATAAGGGGAGTTCAAACAGTTTCCGCATGACGCTTCTGGAGCGTTGTAAGTCTTCTACTGTCTCAAATAGGGGGACAACTTGAATGGTTCCCACAGCTATCGCGGGGTCAAAAAGTCTGGCTTCTTTGGCTAACAGTAATACTTCTAGCACGTCGCTTACGTCGCGGCACATGCTGATAATGTAAGTTTGGCAGATGTTAAGACCAAATTCTTGTTGCAGCGATCGCACGATGCGAAAGGTTTCAATTACATCGTTGGTTTTTTCAGAAAAGGGCAATTCTGCCGGAATTAACGGCCGACGGGTTTGCAGTTCTCCTGTGAGCCAAGCGACTCTTTGCTCTTCAGATAGTTCGTTGTAAGGTTGAGGTAATATTTGCAGGTATTGTAGTATCTCATCCAGCGCATCGGCATGGCGGGATGATTCTTGACGAATATCTAGCTGTGTCAAGTTAAAGCCAAAAATTTCTACTTGACAGATGAGATTTTCTAATTCTCGACAGCTTAAACCTGTTTCTGTCAAGTTGCGCTGAATCATCCGCAGTTCTGCTAAAAAATCGTCTCCCGAACGATATAGGGGACTATCTTGATTTTTTGGCGTTTCTCGATTGTACAAAGCCAGATTGCGATCGCGGGTATTTTCTAGCCGTTTCAGCACATAAGCCAGTTTCAGCCGATATGGTTCTTGTCGATAACGCAGCGCTAGCGCGTCGTATACCTCACTCAACTGGGACTGATCTAACTCTAGAGATTCCAGCAAATCTGGTAAGACATCACTCCAATGCATCGACACGCTCAACAATTCAATCAGATTTTTCACTGACTGAATATATCTCCCAAGCACCATTTTGCGCTGATAGCAAGCTGTTTGCCAGGTAATTTCTGGTGTGACTGATGGGTTCCCATCTCTATCTGAGCCTACCCAGGAACCGAAAGAGCAAAAGTTTTTACTCGGTGGTTCTAGCCAAGGAAAGGTACTAGATAAGGTGTGTTTGAAACGTTTATAAAGTTGGGGAATGCCATCAAATAAAACTTCTTGGAAGTAGTGCAGGGCATAATCAACTTCATCTAACACCGTGGGTTTAAACTGATGAAGTTCGTCAGTGCGCCACCAGAGGCGAATTTCTTCGAGTAATTGTTCGCGGACATCTGCTGCTTCCCAAGCATATCCGCCAGATGCAGCACCAGAATGGTTTTCCAAAGCATCCAGTTTTTGCAAGAGTTGCACCACCTGTCGCTGTTTATCGCGGATAGTATGACGAACAATTTCCGTCGGGTGCGCTGTGAAAACTAAGCGGACATCTAGATGAGCAATTAGACGTTGAATTTGCTGGGGTGGTACATTCAATTTGAATAAATAGGGAAACAAAGCAGCGAAAGTCCCTTTTGGTTTGACTGGCGCTTTTTCTAGATAATTCTTAGTCAGGAATTCTGCTGCTAGTCCCTTGCTAACAGGCGCGTCATTTTCTCTTTGATTGGACGAATAGTTGACATTAGATGCTCTTTCTGCTTCTGTCGCTTCTGTTTCTGCCTCATAGCGACTCAATTGCTGCCGTTGCTCGTATTCCTGCTCGATGATGTTAATCAACTGAAAATAGAGAGCGAAAGCACGAGCGGCGCGGATAGCTTCGTTGATATTTAGTTGTTCAATTAATTTGACGGCTGAGGATGCTTGGTCATTTGTTGCCTGTCCTTCTGGCGAACACAAATCGCGCAACTGCCGCAACAAATCTACCATATTTTGACCGCATTCTTGCCGGAGAACTGACTCCCACAATTCTTCCACTACCTGGAGACGATGACGCAAAAATAATTCCGACACCGGGTATATATCCGCAGTTTGAGACGAAGAGTATAAAAGGGAACCCATATTCTCTATCTTGTAAAGCTAATTACTGTTTACGCTTCTAGGTTTTCTACTGAATGCTCATCGGGTTATTCCTGAGCAAATAATTTTTTGGTGTATATTTTCTAAGTTTGATTAGTTTCGCGCTCCTCTGGGAAGTCGAGAATGGGTAGGCGATCGCCTCGAAACAATTCTTCACTGGCTTCCCCGATGGTTTCTAGTGCCCTTACGGTGGTTTTTCCGGTAATTAGCAGCAGTAATATAGACGCTGTACCTATTTGTAAAAGGAACGATTTGGGAATGGTAAATAAATCGAGATTGGATGGCGGGTTGGTTGAGGGTTCTTGGTTGGCAGGAGGCATTGCTAATTTTTGGTTATGGGATATGAGTAAAGACGCGATTAATCGGGTCTGTACAGTAGTCAGAAATTAGGAGTTAAGATGACTCCAACGATCGAGGGATGGACTTTAAATGAGATAAACTTGTTGTCTGTTTCGTCCATCAGGTGCAGTAGACGCGAATCCGGTATTAAAGGACAAGTCATCAGTTAGTCATATAGAATTATTCTGACTTCTGACTTCTGAATTGTGACTCCCTATTAGTAAAATAAACGCAAAACTCAATATTAGTCAGACTTGCAACCCGTACAAGACTATCTTGGCCGATTTTGTGAGCTCCGAAGGTAACAAAATTGTTAAAAAAAAACGTCAGAGTGTGATAGACCTATGGTTCTAGTTTACAAGTGCAGGCACTATCCCCCAACAATCGCTGACTGTAAAGTTAACTTCCCATGAAAACAGTATTACCAGATCGCCAGCAATCCTTAGTGCAATGGGTAAGCCAAGCCACAGGGATCAACACTTTTGGGGTGAAAGTCCGGTTACGGGGAAATGACCTTCATATTCTTTGTGAAGGTACAGAATGTCCACAGCGTTGGCGTACTTTGTCTGATTTGCTGCAAGCACTACAGCAAACAAACTTAGATATCCTCACAAACAGCGAACAAACCTCAATATATCAAGTATTTGTCTATGGCCGAAGAAAAGGGGAACAGCGCCCCAAATGGTGCCATCGGGTTTACTTGAATCAAATAGATAAACATCTGGAGCAGGTGGAACAAGCCTTGCTAGCAGATTCAGAAAAATCAAAACAATCGGGTGGGGCGCTAATTGTCTCTAACGAAAGTTTGGCACGTCAAGGGAACCCAGAGGCGATCGCTCGATATCTCAGCGAAACTCTCAGTACGTTAGGTGTGTCAGTACAGGCAAAGATTAAGCCATATAAATCATCAAAGAACTCTCAGCCAGAAGAAAATCGCCTGTGGATATTTTGCCAGTCGAGCTATAGCCCCGATGCATCGTTGCTTGCTGAACCAATAGCACAGAAGTTGCGTTATCTCAAGCTTTCTGGCTACCAAGATGCCGTAATTGTTTCCCAGGTAAGGGGCGAAACTGCCCCGGATTGGCTGCTGCGTGTGGATTTAACGCCGCCAGAGGTAATGCTGAAAGAATGGGCGCGTTGGGGTGATATCCAAGCGATCGCCCGATTATTAACTGAGGTACTATCAGGATTAAAAGTTGCTGTCCAAGCTTCTCTGAAAGAATCAACACTACACATCTTTTGTACGCCAGCTTTTGATCCTTTAGGAACTGCGCCAATTCCAGACAAAGCAGCGTGCTTAAAGGCCATTGTCCCCCAGCTAGAAGCGATCGCCCCTCAAGGCATTCTTGCCGCCACCGTATACGGACAAAAAGCAGGCGACAAGCAACCCACTTGGATTGATTGGCTAGCTTTACCCGCCACAAACCATCCCGCCTTTGCCACATCCCCGCTAGATTTGGCAAATACTGGCGATGAACCAGCCATCATATTTTTACTGGAGCGTTTACTCAATCCTGACCTGGATTGGCGTTTATTGACAGGTGGAATTCGCGTCCTCCTGTTGAAAAAAAATGATTTACTGCATATTTTATGTGATGCGCCTGTTTGTCCAGGTCGTCAACAAGTAGCAAGTAAAATTACGCAGTTTATCCGCCATTTGAAAATTCCCGGTATTATGGGAGTACGTATCTACGGTCGCCGGGCTGGGAATAAGGAACCTTTTTGGCACTATGGTGTCGATCTCCAACATCGCCAACGTCTAGTACCAGAAGCAACCCCAGAATTCGCTGCTACTTCTAAATACGTTAATGATTTAGTACCCTCTGAGACTAGTGAGCCAATTTTGCGCCCCGACTTAACGACAGAAGAAGTTCAAAGTTTTGTAACAGAAGTAGCGCGAGATTGGATAGCAACGGCAAGTGCAACCGCGAAAAAATTCCTGTTAAAAAGCCAGCTATTTACCGAAAGCGACCAGCCAGTAGAACAAAACCCTGACGATCAAGGACTTAAGATTGCTTTAGTTTGGGGAACACTGGGATTATTACTCACCCTGCAAACTGATTGGGTGTTGGGTCGAATTATTGCACAAACTACGCCGAGTTCGCCAAAAGTAGCCAGTGTTGTGCCGTCATCATCTTCTGGGCAAAAGACATCTTTGACATCTGGGAAAACTCAGAGTCAGAAAACGACATTTTTTAGCCACACTTCTAAAATAAAATCTCCTCCAAATCAGAGTTCTGTATTTAATGCTTCGGAATTTACCCAAAGTGATGATACCCCGACAAAGAATTTGGCAGCCGCACCACTGAAAGAAAAAGCAACCGCAACAGCTATTCTTTTAGCAGCGCGATCGCAGATGCCAAGTTTCAATGTTAGACAGTTAGACGAACAACTAGCACTGTACAAACAGCGTTTGGCTAGAACAGGTACTCCGCCAGATGTATTAATTATTGGCTCCTCCCGCGCCCTCAGAGGAGTAGATCCGGCAGCGCTTTCTAAAGCTTTAGCAACTCAGGGCTATCCAAATCTTGACGTGTTTAACTTTGGCATCAACGGTGCTACCGCACAAGTTGTAGACTTTGTAATTCGCCACGTGCTGGAACCATCAGAACTACCCAAAATAATAATCTGGGCAGATGGTGCGCGTGCTTTCAACGGTGGACGCGAGGATATTACCTTTAAATCCCTTGCTGCATCAGCCGGTTATAAACAAGCATTTCAAAAAACACCAACAACTGGAAGTACCAATGATTTGCCAGAGAAAGAGAATACAGTAAATTCAGCAGAACAAAAAACCAACGATGAAAAACAAGAGGTCAGTACATATCAAGCTGTCAACCAGTCGTTAAATCAGGCTCTAGCATCTGTTTCTGCTAGCTATCAAAACCGCGACCAAATAAAAAGTCTACTGCAAAAACAATTGCTTATCCTTGGTCGAAGTCAGACAGTTGCATCAGAAAAACAGCTAACAGATGGGACTTCAGATGAGAGTATTTCTCAGCAGGCAGTTGACTTTGATGGCTTTCTACCTTTGTCTATTCGCTTCAATCCTGCTAGGTACTATCAAAAACATTCTAGAGTTCCTGGAAATTACGACAACGACTATAAATCTTTCCAAGTAGAAGGACAGCAAGATACTGCTTTCCAAGAAGTGCTTCAGTTTACCCAGTCTCAGAAAATTTCCTTAGTGTTTGTTAACATGCCTCTCACGGCAGATTATTTAGATCCAGTGCGTAAACAATATGAGCAACAATTTCAGCAATATATGTTGCGTTTAGCGACTAATCCCAACTTTATTTATCGAGATTTAAGCCAAAAGTGGCCAAAAGCAAATGACTACTTTTCCGATCCCAGCCATCTCAACCGTTTTGGCGCATACGAAGTCTCTAAAAAGCTGGCTAATGACCCGATGATTCCTTGGCCAGTGAAGTAAGCAGTAGGGGATTGGGG
>NZ_NOLI01000242.1:0-5722 GCF_002245975.1 Nostoc sp. 'Peltigera membranacea cyanobiont' 213
GATTGGAGGTGAATCAAATTAACAGGATATCATGGGAAAATAAACCCCGGTTTGTCAATCGGGATAGTGGCTTTTTGTTTCAAAAAAGAGTATACTCTTCTTAACAGTTAATTAGTCTTTTTGTCATGGCTAACCTACTACTTGACGACGGTACGATTGAGAGTGATTTAGGCGAAATAGCTCGTGAACTTGCGCCTCTTGGCGTTCAACTCAGACACTACGACCCAGGAACATCGCTACTCTTCCCCAATCTGTTAGACCAGGACGTTTTAACTGAGTCTGAGAAACGTTATTGTGTAGAACTCCATAACAGCGTTTTTGAGTTTCTTCAGCAAGAAAATGGCACTATCTGGTGTGACTTGCTAAATATACATCCAGGTTCCTTTAATCTTCGCCATTTGATAGCAACTTATGGCCGTTACCACACTCATCCTGCGGCTGAACCCTTCTACGTGTTGGTAGGAGAAATGATTTATGGCTTCGTGCGACCCGATGGCAGCCAAGTCCAGCTTTTAGTTCAGGCACAAGACTATCTCTACATCCCTGCTGACGTTGAGCATTGGTGCAGCCCGACTGCATCGTTAAATTGCAAAGCGGTACGCTATTTTGCGATCGCTGAAGGTTGGGTTCCCAATTATACAGGTACTCAAGTGAGCGATTCACTCAACAAGCCGCGTTAAAGCTTAATGTTATAAAAGCTGACTACTTTACTCAACTTCTTCACAGTGAATTAACAGTTTTTCCATCGCTTCTGCTAGAGAAATCAACTCTGTCCAAGAGGAACCAGTAACTAAATTTTGAGCATGAGCTAATCGGTTTCGTAACTGTTCAGCAGATTTGAGGAAACGTTCGCCAAACCGCTTGGATTTTAGTCCGAGTCGATCGAGAAGTTCTGGCTGATTTAAAATCAACTCTCGTTTATCACAGAATTGCAGATAATCTAACAAATCGGTAGCTTCGTTTCTTTCTTGGCTTTCTCGCCATAGCCGTTGAGCAACTTCTAAACGCTCAGGTTTGAGGACTTTTTGCCAAGAATCTTGGGGATAGTAAATTCGCACCAGTCGCAGTAGATTCATTTCTAGCAGCGTTACCAAGCCAAACAGTAGCATTCGCGCGGGTGCTTTCTGCAAGTCGCCACAGGTAACAATCCCACTTACCTGATTGCAGTCTAAAACAAACAATCGCGGAGTTTGTTGTAGGATAGGTAGTAACTTTATCAGTGGGGTAGAAATAGCTATTAGTTCTTTGGGATGAAACACTCGTTGATAGTCGCTACATTTGCCTTCTTTGCCTTGCATCAAACTAGAGCGTTCTACATAACCACTTATAATATCTCCCGTCTCAACGCCGATAACATCAAAATTTTGTGCCTGCATCCAATGCAGCACTTCTGTCACCTCTGCATCAGCTGGCATAGCTTTGAGGGGTTCTGCCACGTATTCAATAGTGATATTGTTCTCAAATAAACTCCGCAGGTCTTGAGAACGCGATTTTAGGTGTTTCATCCCCCGGTTGTGAACTCACGTTAGATCGTTCTATGGCACTCATGCGATGTCTGTGGGGTTTTCTGCCAGATTACCTTTGCATAGGCGTAGCTCAATTTAGGCATCGCTATCTCAACAAATACCATAGACTTAGATCGTACCATCCTAGTTAGTATAAAGTATAGTGACGCTTTGATGTTTTCAAGTAACAAAATATTTTGCAGCTATAAAAAATAAATATTTATGTAGTTATCTGGATCGGATTAGTTGATTAATTTCGCTAAAAATTCCGAAAATTATCGCAAAAAAAATGTTATTACTAAAACGACATATCGAATTAATACTTGGTAAAATTTTACCAAGATAACCAAAACTGATAATATTATTATGCCAAGAAAAGAACAAGGATGGGTTACATTTCAAACTTCAGAGGATGAACGGAAGATTCTAGAGGAGTTCTGCGAACAATCTCAACGCACCAAGACTGAGATTCTGCGAGAACTCGTGCGTAGTCTCACTCAGCATTCGCCAGCACCAATATCGCCACCAACTCAGCAAGAAAAACAAGAAGATATCTACTACACTCAAAAGCCTGATATAAAAAGTAGTATTCAAAAAAAATCACTAAAAGTTAGCTCTCGCAATATTCTTAAAGGTGTTGTTAAACGAGTTGTTTATGGAGCAGTTAATAGTGAGGTAACTTTGGAGATTATTCATAAAGTAGAATTAACCTCAATTATCACCAGAGCTTCCGCAGAAGAGTTAGAACTATCTGAGGGAAAAGAAGCTTATGCAGTCATTAAATCTAATGATATTGTCATTGCTAGAGAATAAAAATCCTTGATTTTAAGCGTTGGGTATTAATTTTTGATTTGGCAAAACTTCAAGATAAATTGAGTATATATCGCTATTCAGCGTCGCAGATCCAAAGGGAATATATGGTAAAGTTTTTGCACCACTGAATAGCCCGTTGTAAGTAGAGCGGTGTAATTAAAGATAACTGGCTAGGGCTGTCCTTTGTCATTTTTCACTAGTAAGGGTTTCAAGCCTATTTACGTTTCGTAAGATAGTTTGGTTTATTTCCACCGACTTACTTACACATCTCGTGTATGTATCTAAAAGATATAAATCATTGCTGGGAAAGGAATATACAGCACTTTCCGAAGTTATGAGGTACACTAATTGATCCAATTATCGTTGATCTGTGCCAATAGTCGGGTAAAAAAGTTCGTAGTAAGGACTTCAGTCCTTGTCTTCTAAGCACTAAAGTGCTTACTACAAACTTTTAATTACTAGCTTGACAGACTACTAATAGCATCCCAAGTATCTGTACCTCATAGCAGCAGGAAGTGCTGTAACACGGAGGTATAGAAGAAGACATGGGGATTTATCTTTGCATTTCCCAATCTCTGCATCTTCTTTAAGGGACTTCCAAATAAAAAATACTCAACTACTTCTTGTGGGGTGGGCAACATGAGCGCCCACCCCCCAAGATTGGGTAATTCTATTTGTTGGAAGTCCCTAACAGCCTTCTGTTGATTAAAGTTTTCTCATTTCCAGTGGTGTTAAGTCTTTGAGTACGGTAAACCGTATTTGCTTGTTAGTTCCCAAAGATTAATTTAATTGTTAAGTTTAGTTACATAAATAAAAAAATGCTGCAAACAAACATTGCTAAACGGGAGAAATTATGAGAAGCCTTAGTATGCTTAACAATCAAGACAAACAGAAAAACTATTTATGCAGCCTGGACTTTAGACCGCAGAAGTCAAGCTCTGTCAGAAATAAGACTTAATCAACATTATTTAACATTGCGATGAAAGCTACAGATAAATTGGTGCATTTTTTAGAAGAAGATTTGGGTCTTTCTGGTGGAGCAATTTCTCTTGCTTTGCGACATTGCGAGCAGACTCCCAACTTTCTGGCTATGACCCTCTGGCAGTATGGACTGGTAACACTGGATCAGTTATCCCAAATTTTTGATTGGTTGGAAACAGTATAAGCTGTTGCTTCAACTATTTGAATGGTAAATAGTGGACTTTCCTACAAAGTCACATTCTCAACAGTTTTCATTTTAAGGATTGGTAACAACATCTATGGCAATTAAAGAACAACCTAAATCACCTCGGTTTCGGATCGTTGCTAATATATTACTGGCAGTATCAGGGCTATTCCTGCTCTTAAATTTATTTTTGCCTGGTTTATTTGCTTCTGGGCCTACTGGTGTTCCTTATAGCTTATTTATTCATCAAGTACAAGAAGGGGAAGTCAACCGCGTTTCTGTTGGTCAAAACCAGATACTGTACGAACTAAAAACAGAAAATGCCGAACCGGGACAGGTGTTTGCAACTACACCAATTTTTGATTTAGAGTTACCCAAACTGCTAGAACAAAAGGGAGTTGAGTTTGCTGCTACACCTCCACCCAAGAATACTTGGATTACAACCCTGTTAAGTTGGGTGATTCCACCACTGATTTTTATTGGGATTTGGCAATTCTTTCTGTCTCGTGGTGGTGGCGGTGGCCCCCAAGGTGCGCTTTCCATTGGTAAGAGTAAAGCTAAGGTTTACGTTGAAGGCGAATCAGCTAAAATTACCTTTGCAGATGTGGCTGGGGTAGAAGA
Organism: Nostoc sp. 'Peltigera membranacea cyanobiont' 213; assembly: GCF_002245975.1. Classification (NCBI taxonomy): domain Bacteria; kingdom Bacillati; phylum Cyanobacteriota; class Cyanophyceae; order Nostocales; family Nostocaceae; genus Nostoc; species Nostoc sp. 'Peltigera membranacea cyanobiont' 213. The sequence goes on from NZ_NOLI01000242.1 coordinate 4,105, forward strand.
AGCGAAAACTGAGTTAGTGGAAATTGTGGATTTCCTCAAAACTCCAGGACGGTTTACCCAAATTGGCGCGAGGATTCCCAAAGGTGTGTTGTTGGTTGGGCCTCCTGGTACTGGTAAGACACTTTTAGCAAAAGCCGTAGCAGGAGAAGCTGGAGTTCCATTTTTTAGCATCTCTGGTTCCGAGTTTGTAGAATTGTTTGTCGGTGTCGGTTCTTCCAGAGTGCGGGATTTGTTTGAGCAGGCAAAGAAACAGGCTCCCTGTATTATATTCATTGATGAATTAGATGCGATCGGTAAATCTCGTAGCAGTAACGGTTTCTACGGTGGTAACGATGAGCGAGAACAAACCCTGAATCAGTTACTAACGGAGATGGACGGGTTTGCGGCTGGGGATGCAACAGTGATTGTACTAGCTGCTACCAACCGCCCTGAAAGCCTTGACTCTGCATTACTACGTCCAGGCCGCTTTGACCGCCAAGTGCTGGTAGACCGTCCTGATTTATCTGGTCGGGAAGCAATTCTCAAGATTCACGCTCAAAAGGTAAAATTAGGAAATGATGTAGATTTAAGAGCGATCGCTACTCGGACTCCTGGTTTTGCTGGCGCAGATTTGGCAAACTTGGTCAATGAAGCCGCATTATTAGCTGCTCGTAATCTACGTGAAAGCGTTGCTCAAGAAGACTTTGCTGAAGCAATTGAGCGGGTAGTCGCCGGTTTAGAGAAAAAGAGTCGGGTGATGAACGAGACTGAGAAAAAGATTGTTGCATACCATGAAGTTGGTCACGCAATGGTCGGGGCGCTAACCACAGGAAACGGTCGTGTAGAAAAGATTTCGATTATTCCCCGTGGGATGGCTGCTTTGGGCTACACTCTGCAATTACCAACTGAAGACCGCTTTTTGATGAATGAAGCAGAATTGCGGGGTCAAATTGCAACTCTATTAGGTGGACGTTCCGCCGAAGAGGTTGTGTTTAACAGTATTACAACAGGTGCTTCTAACGATTTGCAACGAGCAACTGACTTGGCAGAACGGATGGTAACATCTTATGGGATGAGCAAAGTCTTAGGGCCATTGGCTTACCAACAAGGTCAACAATCGATGTTTTTGGGTAATGGTGGGGCTAATCCCCGGCGGGCGGTGAGTGAAGACACATCCAAAGCCATTGATAGTGAAGTCAAGGAAATTGTGGAAACAGCGCACGAACAAGCCTTAGAGATTCTCAGACAGAATCGAGACTTGCTAGAAGCGATAGCGACTCAACTCTTAGAAACAGAAGTCATTGAAGGCGAAAAACTACACAGTTTGCTGAGTCAGGTTAAACCCGTAGCTAATTCGTAATTTGTAATTTCTACAAAGAGGGACGCAGAGTATAGCTTTGCGTCCCTTTGCATTAAGAGGTTGTTTGAAAAGTCTTTGGCTGTGATTTTAGGCACTTGTTGATCCCCCCTAACCCCCATTAAAAAAAGGGAAGAATCAAAGTCCCCTAATTTATCGGGGGATTTAGGGGGATCTAAAACTTTTGATACCAATAAGTGGACTTTTCAAACATCCTCTAATACCCGTTCTGGATGAAAGTGCGCCGAACTATAGCGGTTCTTAGTTGAGTGAGGTACAAGA
>NZ_NOLI01000243.1:0-5701 GCF_002245975.1 Nostoc sp. 'Peltigera membranacea cyanobiont' 213
CTTAAAATGATTATCATTCTTGAGAAAACCTGTTTCTTGTTTTTCTTGGAATAATTTATTCTTTGGAAGTCCCTTACGGGCAAATTCGCACAGCAGACGGAGTTTCCCACCTACCTGCTAGTGAGGTCTTAACATCCCTGCTAATTTTTGCTGTAATTTATACAGCCCTGTTTATTTGTGCCTTATTCTTTGGTAGTCGGATAATTCGTCAAGGCCCCAACCTAGAGCTTCCGGTTCCAGGCATTGACACCCAACCTGCCGTAGAAACTACTCCGGCTGAATTTGTTCCAGATCAACGTCCTGTCGAAGCAGAGCAATGAGGAGTGCTGTAAAGCCCTACGGGCATGGCTGTGCTTAGAGCGGTAGCGGGGCTTTAGCCAGTACTTTTTCTTCCCTACGGGACGCTACGCGAACACTCAGGACTCAGGACTCAGCACTATCAATAGGTAACTGTATGGAGAATCTAGAACACTTTCTAGCGCAGGTTTGGTTTGTCATTTTGGCTCTGTTTTTATTTCTCTATGTCATGTTAGACGGGTTTGATCTAGGCGTAGGTATCCTATCACTAACCAGTTCCAATGACGACCGACGCGACATTTTAATGACAAGTTTGGGTAATATTTGGGATGCAAATGAAACCTGGTTGGTGTTGATGGGGGGTGCATTGTTTGGGGCATTTCCTCTTGCTTATGGCACCATTTTGAATGCGCTCTACATTCCCATTTTTGGCATGATCTTTGGCTTGATTTTTCGGGCTGTGGCCTTTGAGTTTCGAGAGCATTCTACAAACAAAGTATTTTGGAATGTGGCGTTTGGAGTCGGTAGTTTTATGGCAGCGCTGTTTCAAGGATTTGCTTTGGGCACCATTTTAGAAGGCATTAAGGTGGATGAAGCGGGTCACTTTATCGGCAGTATGTGGGATTGGCTGGATTGGCGATCGCTCCTAGTTGCCTTGACATTGATCCAGGGTTATGTATTGATTGGCTCTACCTATCTCATCTTAAAAACTGAGGGAGAACTGCAAACATCCCATTACCGCACAGCAAAAATCGCTGCCTGGACAACGCTGTTAGGTGCAATTTTAATCACGATCGCCACCCCTGTTGTATATGAAAATGCCAGGGCAAAGTTATTTCATCAGCCAGAAGTATATCTATTTGCAGTCATTCCCGTGTTAGGTGTGCTGCTGATTGGGTTATTGATTCAAAGCCTGAACCGCAAAGCAGAAACTACTCCCCTCGTTTGGACAGTGCTGCTTTTTCTGCTTACCTTTGTCGGGTTAGGATTAGTTGTTTTTCCCTATATCATCCCCCCAGGTATTACTATTTATCAGGCAGCCGCAGCACCTAGCGCATTAGTCTTCATGATTATCTTCATTGGATTTCTGATTCCCATTATGTTGTTCTACAACATCTACAATTACATTGTGTTTCGAGGGAAAGTGGCAGGTACACATTATGGGGAATAAGTGATACCAATTTGAGAAATGATTGGTTTCAGCTTAATGACTGCGATATTTGCTTTGAAGCCATACAAACAATGGACGTAGATGGCCCTAAGCTTGGACAAATACGAATTCATATCTTACAGAATTTGCACTTTTTCTGTACATGTCAGATAGTGTCAAGTATGACGCTTTGTCTTTTGACAGATATTAATGAGTTATTTAGCATTCTTAGATGCCTCTATTTAAATTTAGGTTGTATGACCAACGGACAAAATAAGCGAAAGAAATTAAAGCTGCTATCCATCGGTATCGCACCACATGATGCTTTATTATCGATTGGCATCTCTCCTCATGGTTTAATTTCAATTGGTGCTATTCCCCACGGGTTGATTTCAATTGGACTAGTACCAATGGGCGTGGTGTCTATTGGATTAGTTTCAATGGGATTATTCAGTGCCGGAATGATCTCAATGGGACTGATCAGCCTTGGGAGAGTTAATATGAGTTTGATGCAACTCAATCCAATTGGGATACAGCAAAAGCAACCTGGAACAGAGATGAATCCTCACCACCATATGTCTGAGTAGAAAAGTAAACAAAATTAGTTATACAAAATTAAGACATAAAACCCTTATCTAGATTAGAAGCAGACTTGTAAACAATTTTGTACATTTATTTATACTGCAAGCAATTTTATGCGATCGCTTGCAGCTTTAGGCATATAAGCTTTACAGACTAGTTCCATCTAACTTTGCCTAGAAAAACTCAATTTAGGCAAAATTCAAGAACCTAATGTTGAGCCAGTAGGGGAAGAGACGCCTTGCTGGAGCATCTGACGTGCTAAGTTCATACAATTTGCACAAGTACAGCCAAACTTTACCTGTGCATACTGTTTATCCATGCTGTCTGAAATTCCAGATATTTGAGGAAAATCTTCCTGGGAGGAAGTGCGAGTGACAGTTGGAGCAGGTGCAATTGCCCCTAGCATTTTATTTGGCATGAGAGCTTGAGCAGAGTAAGGAGCTAGGAATGCTGTAGCTAAAGAGCTAGAGCAACCAAGTATTGTCAAAACTTTCTTGTTCATAGCACGTATTTTTTAGTAAGTTGATTGTAGCTATTCTAGCTAAACATCAATTGTTTAGTAATAGCAGATATTTATGCTTATGCTAAACTCTAATTTAATAAACTACAAGGTAAAATTTTTGTGATGAATAAAACAACGCTGACACTAATTAGCAGTTCTTGTGTTTTGTCTTTGTTAGTCTTGATGAGTCATATTGCTGTCGCAGAAAGTTCACATTTTGTACATACAACTAACAATAGCCTAAAGCACAAAATTGGTGATACCATTGCTTCTTCAATAAATAGTTCTGTTATACAAACAACTAAAACTGTTGGTATACAAGTGAATCCACGAGTGTTTTCTCTAGATGCAAATAGTGATACGGTCGGGGATGTGGCTATTGCTAAATTTGGCTGTGATTGCTCTAGTTGTCGTGCTTTGGCACTTCAAATGTTGCAAAGTGGACAATTAACTCTTTGACAATATTTTAGGTCGGTACAAATAAAACTAACTAGTAACGATTGTCATTTGTCCTTATTCATTGGTAAAACTTTCAAATATATTTACATTTTGTAACATAGTTCTGTTTATTCCCGCCGGTAAGGGGCGTTAGCGTCGCGGGAGGTAGACGGCTTTAAAACTTATCATCTTTTTGGTAAACAATGCGGTTGACAAGCGATCGCACCAAATATTTTGCTCACCTTTTTGGTAAACAATGCGGTTGATAAGCGATCGCACTAAATATTCTGCACAAAATCATTCCTAGCTTATCTTTGCTTGCATTTCAAGCTCGACTTGCAGGGGGTCAAGTACCGGGGGAAGCAACACGACTAGTCATACTTTTGACATAACATTGCAATGCCTCTGTCATTTAGATAGGTTTTACTTAACCTTACGTCGATGTCAATGTAAGTAATATTGATGAATGAAAACTCTGGCTCATACAGAGTCTCATTGGTTTTTCACCTTGCCGAAATATGCCTTTATAAGGAGTGATAGATGCTATCCAGATTTTTGCGTGTTTTCAACGATAGTTCCCGAAACGTTAGACGTAAAGTCATCAACATTTATGCTTTCTTGATTGGTGTGAATATTTTGGTCTGGGTAGTTGCACTGATTGCGTTCCATCGTTACCCGCTCCTGCTTGGTACTGCCGTATTAGCTTATAGCTTTGGTCTACGTCATGCTGTAGATGCCGATCATATCGCTGCGATTGACAATGTTACCCGTAAATTGATGCAGGAGAACAAACGACCTGTTTCTGTTGGGTTTTTCTTCTCTCTAGGTCATTCCACCGTTGTAATTGCCGCCTCTGTTGCGATCGCTTTAACTACTACAACCATCCAGAAAAACTTTCCCAGTTTTGAAAAGGTTGGAGGTCTAATTGGCACTACTGTTTCTGCACTTTTCCTACTAGCAATTGCTGCAATCAATATGGTGGTGCTGTGGGATGTTTATAAGACCTTCCAAACCGTCAAACAGGGAGGAATCTATGACGAGCAATCCTTAGACGAATTTTTGAACCAACGCGGTTTACTCGGTCGCATCTTCCGTCCTTTGTTTCGGTTGATAGATAGCAGCTGGAAAATGTTTCCTTTAGGTTTCCTTTTCGGTTTAGGCTTCGACACGGCGACAGAGGTAGCACTGCTAGGGATTTCTGCGAATCAAGCAGCTAAAGGTCTGCCTATCTGGTCGATTCTATTATTTCCAGCTTTGTTCACCGCAGGTATGTCCCTGATTGACACTACTGACGGTATTTTAATGCTTGGTGCTTATGGCTGGGCTTACGTCAAACCAATCCGTAAGCTCTACTACAATATGACCATCACCCTTGTTTCTGTCCTAGTTGCTGTGGTCATTGGCGGAATTGAGGCTCTAAACGTGATTGGCGATCAGTTACAACTAAAAAGTCCGTTTTGGGATTTCATTAGTCAACTAGGTGATAATTTTGGCACAATTGGTTACTTAATCATTAGTATCTTTGTGTTCAGTTGGCTACTTTCGACCATCATCTACAAAGTCAATAAATATGATGATTTAGAAGTCACTAGTACAGCACGGCGGAAATAAACCATGATTGTTAATGAGTAGCCTTAACAAACCCACTCATAAAATTCAATCGCTTCTGGTTCACAACTATGACATCCACCACACTTTTTCCCATCCGCCATTTTGCGAACTCGACCTTTACGAATTAGCTTACTCAGCATTCCTCGTAAAGCATTTCCATCCATACGAAAGTGAAGTTGCATATCTGCAAGAGAAGCTTTTTTGTGTTGGGCAAGGAATTGTTGTAGTTCACTTAATATCATGGTTTTCTCCTCCATTTTTTGTCATTAGTCAGTAACAAATGACTAATGACTAATAACTTCTCTTGTACGTGTAGTACCTGCCATCTTCAATCCGAAAATAGCCATCCCCATAGCTAAAGCTAATCCCACTACCCAAGCAATAGAAGAACTGGGATGTTGTGTAAATGTCGCCAGTTGGTAATATAAAACCGCCACCCAGTAAGCTAAACCAGTAGTCCACAATCCAGCAAATACCGTCCACCCCAAATTAGTCTCCCGGTAAAGTGCAGCCGTCGCAGAAACGCAGGGAAAGTACAACAGCACAAACAACAGATAGGCGAAAGCCGCAGATGTACTACTAAACCGTTTGGACATTTCGCCGTAAGTGCTAACAGATACACCTTGAGCTGCTGCTGCTTGCTTTTGGTCTGTTGAGACATTGGCTGCACTCAAACCAAGGGGGTCAAATAATTGACCAGGAAGTTTTGCCAAATTCTCTGGAATGCTAGCAAATGCTTTACTAATACCACCCCAAAAACTAAATTCTTCGGGTTTTTCTGCCTCTGCTGTGGCTGCTTTTTCTGCTTCTGCCAATCCCGTATACAGAGAGTTCATTGTACCAACCATCACTTCCTTAGCAAATACCCCTGTCATTAAACCAACGGTAGCCGGCCAGTTATCTTGAGTAATTCCCATTGGTGTAAATACTGGTGTGACTGTGCGACTCATGGCGCTGAGAATCGAATCTTTGCTATCTTGTTTACCGAATGTGCCATCAGTACCAACAGAATTCATGAAGCCCAGGACGATCACCATAATTACAATGGGTGCGACTCTTTTAGGAAGACGGAGAATAGAGTTTAAACAGGTATTGCAAGAGTCGGAGGGGTAATAGAACAA
>NZ_NOLI01000244.1:2500-5607 GCF_002245975.1 Nostoc sp. 'Peltigera membranacea cyanobiont' 213
AACCACAACTCATCCGCTGATTTTTCAACATCAGTCGGTGCGGACCTCCACTTGGTGTTACCCAAGCTTCATCCTGGCCATGGTTAGATCACCAGGGTTCGGGTCTATAAACACTGATTATCGCCCTTTTCAGACTCGGTTTCCCTTTGGCTCCAGCATTCTCGCTTTAACCTACCAGTGCCTATAAGTCGCCGGCTCATTCTTCAACAGGCACGCGGTCAGACTTTTAAATAGTCCTCCCACTGCTTGTAAGCTAACGGTTTCATGTTCTATTTCACTCCCCTTCCGGGGTTCTTTTCACCTTTCCCTCGCGGTACTGGTTCACTATCGGTCACACAGTAGTATTTAGCCTTACGAGGTGGTCCTCGCTGATTCACATGGGATTCCTCGTGCCCCATGCTACTCGGGATTCAGCTACTATCCTTTAACTTTCGACTACAGGACTTTCACCTTCTTTGGTGCAGTATTTAGCTGCTTCGTCTAGTCTCTAGATTCGATATTGCTGTCCCACTACCCCAATCGGTAAACCAATTGGTTTAGGCTCTTCCCCTTTCGCTCACCACTACTTAGGGAATCTCTGTTTTGATTTCTCTTCCTCCAGCTACTAAGATGTTTCAATTCGCTGGGTTGGCTCTCTCCTGCCTATATATTCAGCAGGTAGTATTAAGGGTTGCCCCATTCGGAAATCTCCGGCTCATAGTTTGCTTCCAACTCCCCGGAGCATATCGTCGGTAACCACGTCCTTCATCGCCTCTGTGTGCCTAGGTATCCACCGTTAGCCCTTATTAGCTTGACCACTCAATACATTTGGTCTTTTTATAACTTGCCTTCACAAGAGCAAATAGTTAGTTCTGATTACCTCGTTACTTCGCACTGATTTTACTCACTACTCAGCACTGGGCACTCATCACTAAGAATGTCTGTGTCTGCCTGCTAATTTTGCGTTACTATGCAGTTTTCAAGGTTCTGGCTGAGGACTAACTCAGCAGTCTGACTCTTAAGTCATGTTGCTGAACTCTCAATATTTTTTTCAATGGCAATCTTGCCACAGGTGGAGGTTAGCGGACTCGAACCGCTGACATCCTGCTTGCAAAGCAGGCGCTCTACCAACTGAGCTAAACCCCCAGATTATAATTCTTAACTCACAACTCTTAACTCGTCTTTAATTACGAATTGCGAATTGGCAATTACTAATTACTTTCAGGTGGGCCATCCTGGACTCGAACCAGGGACCTCACCCTTATCAGGGGTGCGCTCTAACCACCTGAGCTAATAGCCCATAAACGAACCAAATCATAGTTTGAAAGCTTTCAAAATACATGATGCAAATGTCTGCGACCGACCTAGGTTAGACCAACTTACGTTCTATATAGCTGTTTGCTTTTCGAACTGTAAGGGGTGTAGGTCTCCCTAAAAAGGAGGTGATCCAGCCACACCTTCCGGTACGGCTACCTTGTTACGACTTCACCCCAGTCACCAGTCCTGCCTTAGGCATCCTCCTCCCCGAAGGGTTGGAGTAATGACTTCGGGCACTACCAGCTTCCATGGTGTGACGGGCGGTGTGTACAAGGCCCGGGAACGAATTCACTGCAGTATGCTGACCTGCAATTACTAGCGATTCCTCCTTCACGCAGGCGAGTTGCAGCCTGCGATCTGAACTGAGCTCCGGTTTCCGGGATTTGCTTGCATTCGCATGCTTGCTGCCCTCTGTCCGGAGCATTGTAGTACGTGTGTAGCCCAAGGCGTAAGGGGCATGCTGACTTGACGTCATCCCCACCTTCCTCCGGTTTGTCACCGGCAGTCTCTCTAGAGTGCCCAACTTAATGCTGGCAACTAAAAACGAGGGTTGCGCTCGTTGCGGGACTTAACCCAACATCTCACGACACGAGCTGACGACAGCCATGCACCACCTGTGTTCGCGCTCCCGAAGGCACTCTTCCCTTTCAAGAAGATTCGCGACATGTCAAGCCTTGGTAAGGTTCTTCGCGTTGCATCGAATTAAACCACATACTCCACCGCTTGTGCGGGCCCCCGTCAATTCCTTTGAGTTTCACCGTTGCCGGCGTACTCCCCAGGCGGGATACTTAACGCGTTAGCTACGGCACGGCTCGGGTCGATACAAGCCACGCCTAGTATCCATCGTTTACGGCTAGGACTACTGGGGTATCTAATCCCATTCGCTCCCCTAGCTTTCGTCCCTCAGTGTCAGTTACGGCCTAGCAGAGCGCCTTCGCCACCGGTGTTCTTCCTGATCTCTACGCATTTCACCGCTACACCAGGAATTCCCTCTGCCCCGAACGTACTCTAGCCTTGTAGTTTCCACTGCTCTTATCTAGTTGAGCTAGACTCTTTAACAGCAGACTTACATAGCCACCTGCGGACGCTTTACGCCCAATCATTCCGGATAACGCTTGCATCCTCCGTATTACCGCGGCTGCTGGCACGGAGTTAGCCGATGCTTATTCCTCAGGTACCGTCATTTTGTTCTTCCCTGAGAAAAGAGGTTTACGACCCAAGAGCCTTCCTCCCTCACGCGGTATTGCTCCGTCAGGCTTTCGCCCATTGCGGAAAATTCCCCACTGCTGCCTCCCGTAGGAGTCTGGGCCGTGTCTCAGTCCCAGTGTGGCTGATCGTCCTCTCAGACCAGCTACTGATCGTCGCCTTGGGAGTCCATTACACTTCCAACTAGCTAATCAGACGCGAGCTCATCTCTAGGCAGTTAACCTTTCACCTCTCGGCACATCCGGTATTAGCCACCGTTTCCAGTGGTTGTCCCAGACCTAGAGCCAGATTCTCACGCGTTACTCACCCGTCCGCCACTGTGCCCGAAAGCACCGTTCGACTTGCATGTGTTAAGCATACCGCCAGCGTTCATCCTGAGCCAGGATCAAACTCTCCGTTTTGGTTTGTTTGTAAGCTCATTAGCTGCTCTTTTTTAACTTCAGCTTAGTTATCTTTATTTTCTTGACGCAATACACTTGCTGTATAATTGCTTTCAAACTATAATATTTTCAAGGTTCGGTATCCCTTAAAGCGTCGCTTTTCAACGCTCCGCTTCAGGCACTTATTCAATATACCGAACCTATCTCCTCATGTCAACTACTTTT
>NZ_NOLI01000245.1:0-5593 GCF_002245975.1 Nostoc sp. 'Peltigera membranacea cyanobiont' 213
TTTTGATAATGTATCAATTAAGTTATCTAAAATTTGACTAACCCAAGTGTTTTTTTCTCACTTGTGAGAAATCCGGGTTTAGCAGAAAGACCAGTGCATCATCTGAGTTTAGGACAAAAAAAGCGAGTTTCCATAGCAGATGTGATGGTGTTGCAACCAGAACTGTTGGTGTTGGATGAGCCAACTGCATATTTAGATATAAAACATAGTCGTAACTTGATAGCAACCATGAAAAAAGTTCATAAAGATGGAACCACTTTATTAATGGCAACCCATGATTTAGATTTAGTTTATCGGTGGGCGGATTGGGTTTTTGTCATGGATAAAGGGCGGCTGATGCTAGAAGGTAAACTATAACTTTGAATCTGTTCCTTTGAACTAAACTGCAACAAAATACTAACAATTGCACTGGTAGCATAACCAAACAATAAACCTAAAATTAATAGTGTCATCGTATCTTGCACTCGGCGAGAAACAACTAACATCATCCCTAAAACTGATGCTGCACCGAGACTTGCTGCTATCACTAAAGCAAAATCACTAATGATTCCCAAATCTGCTAATAATGTTGGTGTCGTAGCACTTGCTGTCAGCACAACTAACGCTACACCCAAACTTGCGCCAGAACTAATACCCAACACAAAAGGCCCCGCCAAGGGATTTTTAAATAGGGTTTGCATTTGCAAGCCACTCACACCTAAAGCCGCACCCGCTAAAGTTGCAGTTAAAGCTTTAGGTAGGCGAAATTTGAGAATAATATGAGTCCATGTCACTTTTTCTGCTTCTTGCCCGAGTAAAATTTTTATTACTTCATTAACAGGAATATCAACTGAACCTAAAGCCAAATCTAATAAAAAAGCCAAGATTAAACTTATAAGTATAATTAAGAAAATAATGGTTTTGAAAACCAGAGCTTTTTTGGTTATTAGGGAAGTTTTAAATTGATATTTTTCGCTGAACATTATTAATTAATTTTGTGGTAATAAAATAGTTTATGGTTAGGTAATATCTCTGGATGCAGTATTTTAATCAAATCAGATAAAACCATATCTGGGTTGCTAATTCCGCCTTCCCAGTAATCATTACCTCCACTTTCATTGAGACGGGCATTATTATTGTAAAGATTGCCTGTTTTCACAGCCTTAAAATCAGCATAGCGATTATCTTCAGCTACTAAATCCTTTAATTTCTTCCAAGATTGACTAAAATTCAACCAGTAGTCAGCATTGGCTGCACGTTCCAAAACAACTTCAAAAGATAAAGGTAAACTACCAGAGGATTTATCATCACTCCAGAGATAATTTGCTCCTGCGTCAGCTAGATATTTGGCTAAGTAACTTTTACCTCCAGGCATATACCAAGTACCTTTAAAATTGAACCCAACAAATATAGTTGGACGATTTTTTACAGCTTTAGCTTTTTCAGCTACTTGTTCATATTTATTGGCAATTTCACTAAATATTTTTTCTGCTTGCTCGTCTTTATTAAAAAACAGAGCAGTAAATTTTAACCATTCGCTTCTTCCCAGTGGTGTGTCTTCCATATATTCAGAATTTATACCCACTTTCAAACCCGCCTCTGTGAGTTTGGCATAACTATCAGTTTGGGAATTTCCAGTACCAAAAGTTGTTACCAAGTCAGGATTTAATTCTAGTACTTTCTCTATATCCACATTGGAATTATCACCTACTTGTGTTACCTTTCCGGCTTTAATTCTCTCTACAACATCAGGTGTATTTACTTGCTTACTATTACTAATACCAATCAGTTTATCAACTACACCTAATTTGGCTAGGTGGGGTAAATGAGTAGTAGATAGAGAAACTATGGAATTAATGGGAACTGTAATTACCCGTGCTTGATTAAATCCTTTTGGTGTGGGAGTTCCACATTGGACTAAAACATATTGAAACTTTGTGTTGGTATTCTGCCAAGGATTTTTTATAGTGACGATTTTGTAGTGTTTATGATACTCTACTGCCAAGCCTGTTGCATGAGTAATCTTAATTTTATTAGGGAAGTAATCAGTATTGGGGTCATATTTTTGAATGCAGCCGTTATTATTGGTATTTGTAGATGTATTAATTGCCGTAGTATGGCAAGCAATTACTAAAGTCGCAATGAGAAAAAACTGGCACAAAAAAATAATTTTGGAATGAGACAATTTGAAAAACTTCATATTATCTAATTTTTTGTCTGTCGGTGGGTAGTGGTGTTCAATAACTTTATTCCTTTTCAAGAAATGTTCATTTGTAGGTTGAATGAAGGCTTGCACGCTAAAATAATAGATGTAGTTATACTTAAAAGCTAATGAATATCAATATTGATATACCTGATGAGATGCGCGTTTATGTCGAGGCACAATTGATGACAGGTGCTTACAACAGCATCGGCGAGTATTTTCTAGACTTGGTGCAGCAAGACAAAAAACGTCAGGCGCAAGCGAAGTTAGAAATGCTTTTACTTGAAGGTATTAACTCGGACACTCAGGAAGTAACACCAGAATATTGGCAAAATTTGCGTTCTGCGGTTTTAGATGAAAATAGTACAGCAACACAAAGCGACGCATGAGCTATAAGTTAGTTGTCAGAAACCAAGCAACGCAAGATTTGCGGCAGCAGGCAAATTACATATTGGTCAATGGAAATGCAGATGTAGCGATGAAATTTCTTCTGGCGGCAGAAATGACGTTTGCTCAGTTGGCAAAAACTCCCAGTATAGGAAAGGTGACGCAGTTGGTTGTATCTAAATTGGGCGAAATCAGGCAATGGCGCATCAAAGATTTTAAGGATTACCTGATTTTTTATCGGATTCAGGATACTAATGTTGAGATTCTTCGGGTATTTCATGGAGCAAGAGATTTGGCAGATGTACTCAGCGAATTAGATGATGATTTTTAACCGCAGTTCTAATTTAAACAGACTTCGGTGGATAGCAATGTTCAATAACTTTGTTGCCTTTGAGTAAGTGTTCATTGACAATAGTTTCAGCTATATTTGAGTTAACACGAGTGTACCAAGTCCTATCATCCGAATAAAATACTACTGGCCCTTGTTGTCAAACTTCCAAACAGCCAGATGTTCTCACTTCTATGTCTAAACCTGCATTTTCAACTGCGGATTTTAAAGCATCAAATGTGGGTTGCCATTTGCGTGAAGGAAGACAGCGAGTAGAAGTGCAAACTGAGATATAAGAATGTTTGAGGGGGTTTTTAGTAAACGGTATAGGCTGGTTTCCCAATACATAAATATCTCGTAGTTCCTCATAAAGAGCTAACTTTGATAAATTCGGCTTACCTTCTGGTAATAAATTCTCACCTTCTACATACGGATTTGGCAAGAAAATCGTCATGAGGTTTTCATCTGCACCATTCCATAAATCTATTCCCCAACTTCTAGGGATACCTTCTGCATTAAACCGTCGATAAAATGCAGCACGATTTACTTGACGTTGTTGCCTTAATTCTAAAGGAGTCTTACAATGGGGGCCACCTAAATTAGCCTCAATACATAGGTGCAAATGCCAGCCTTCTGTAACTAATGTGAGATATCCATCATAGAGGATACAAATTTTCGGTGGAGCATTAAATTCTAATTCTAATACACCTCCTTGGACAATATGCCCTACCCCTACCTGCTGCCAATTTTGCTGAAATAAAGTGTAAAGTAGCGACGACAAAACATCGGTACTAGAATCAAAATATTCATATTCAATAGACCCCTCAGTAGATAAAGCCTCAATCACAACCTTATTTACTGGAGTTACCCAACAATTAAATTCAGTCATTCAAAACTCTCCTATGCGTAAAAAACTCTTGACTTCAAAACGTAGAACTCAACCCAACTTGAAAAACCCTCCCTCCATCAGGATAACCAGGAAATAACTGGTATCTCTGGTTAAAGATATTATCTACACTGCCTGTTAATACTAATGTATTACTTAGAGAAACCCGCATTTTGAAATCAAAAGTAGTATAACCAGACAAAAATTCTGTATTAGTATTGTTTATGGGATATGCACCCAAAGAATGCATCAGTATTCCAGCATATAAGCCTTGAGAAGTTTCATAAGAAAGTCCTGCATTCAAACTATCTGCACCTGCGAATCGTAATTCTTTATCAACTTCGGCAGAATTTGTACTTTTCAAAATTCGGGGGTCATTTGCTGTATAACTAACAAAAGTGTAGATATTCTTCGCTAGCTGCAAATTCAAAACTGCTTCGATTCCTGTAGTACGAACCTTACCAATATTTTCGTAAGTAGCTAGCGGAACAGCAAAGTTATAGGCGATTAAATCTGATATTGTGTTGTTGAAATAGGTCAAGCGCAATAAACCAAAGTTGCCTAACTTTTGGTCAATTCCGATATCATAACTATCGCCTTTCTCTGGACGGAGGTTAGGATTACCAACGTAACTACCACCATTCGCATATAAGCTGAAAAGATTCGGCGCACGGAAATTCTTGATATAGTTAGCTCTCAGGGTGGTAGAGTCTGTAAGTGCAAATTTTGCTCCTACACTCGGTGACGTAAAAGAGCCATTTGTCAAGCTGCTAAAATCTTGACGTAAGCCTAAGTTGGCAGTGAAACTAGGGGTAAAATTAATTTCATATCTAGCAAATAGTGCCCCTTGACTAATACTATCGTCGTAAGTAACTGTTTTTGTATTAGCGGAAAAGTCGAATGTACTGTTAGTAGCTGATACATTGCGATAATCAAAGCCATAAACTAGGGTTTGATTATGAGCAAATTTCCAACTGTGTTGTGTTTGCAATCCATAAGAAGTCTGCCCATTATCATATCGTGCTTGAGATGAATTGCGACTATCAAAACGAGTGTTGAGGAAATCTGCGTAAACTCTGGCTGTTAGCAGTGAATCATCCCCACCTCCTAATTTTGAGTTCCAGGTTAAATCAGTGAGAACTTGGTCTGTGTATTTGCGATCGCTATTCGTCAATGAGTTAAAATAGCCTTGACCAAATAATGGCTCAGAAATGGGTACTCCTCCTGGTACTCCTTGGTCTTTACCTAAATATAGGGTTGAGAGGGTTAGGGTGTTACGCTTTCCTAAATCCGCCTCTAGCTTGACATTAAAGTTATTGTAGAGAACATCATTATTTTCCCTGTTTCCCTTGAAATTCGCTTCTGGGATAGAAAAAGGATAGTTATTTTCGGCTTCGGTACGGTTGTAACCTACCACCCAACCAATAATCACCGACTTTCCCGCTATTACTAATAGTCTGCTGATTTAATCCATAAGCGCCAAAGGTAACTCCCGCTTGTGTTGTCACTTTTTCTGTGGGACGACGAGTGATAATGTTAATCACTCCCCCAATTGCATCGGAACCATAAAGGGTAGAACCACCACCTGGTAATACTTCGACTCTTTCAACGATATTGGTAGTAAATTCTGAAAGATCAAAACCACCAGAACCCAAATCGTTAATTGGTCTACCATCAAGTAAAATCAAGACTTGTGCAGAGTTAGAACCTCGAATAAATTGACCGCTTAAGGCTAGGGTGTTGACTTTGTGGGAAAATTGTCCACAAAAGTTCATGCAAATTCTGTGTCGTCATCCGAGGTTGAAAATAC
>NZ_NOLI01000246.1:0-5545 GCF_002245975.1 Nostoc sp. 'Peltigera membranacea cyanobiont' 213
CTCAATTACCAGGGCTTATTCCCAATAAACCGAGGTCCAAGTTCCTTGTTTTTGCCTTTTCTAAGTAGCGATCGCTAAAAATTTAGGTAATTTATGTTACCTATCTTTTGTACCTCACAAAATCGCATTGCTCCCATAGCCCCTTATCTGTCCCAACCCATAAACTACTATTGTTCTTATCCCATATCAAAGCTGTTATGACTCGGTTTTCAAGCTCAGGTATTGGTTTCCAGTTGTCAACATTACCTACGTACAATCCCTGACTTGTACCCACCCAAACCTGTTCCGACTCATATCTATTAATTGCTTGTAGCGATCGCACATCTGTGCTACCTAAGTTACCAATAATTGGAGTCAGTCGTTTTGTATCAGTTTTATATAACAACAATCCTGCCGAAGTACCTAGCCAAAAATGGTCTGTGACAGCTTGGGCAATTGCTTGCAGCCATCCCCTCACAGGTAGTACTTTGTTAGAAATTACTTGTACCCAAGCTGAATTTTTGTACTGATAGAGACCATCTAATCCAACAGCCCAGTAGCGATCGCTTCCAGCAGTTAAGGTTAAAATTGGCTCAGAAATATTGGGTGCGGTTTGGAGTTCGTTCTGCTGTTTTAAGCTATGTAAACCACTACTCCAACTCGCAACCCAAACAGTTTCTTGGTCTTGGCTGGTGATGATAGCGCGGATATCTTGGCTAGCAAGTTGCCCATAGCGCCGCCAACTTTCGGTCAATAAGTCATATCGGAATAAACCCTGTGCCGTGCCAATCCATAAAATAGAACGGTCTGCCAATTGCTGCACTGACAGCGCTTGTACTAAACTGCTGAAAGTGGGTGGAGATTTTTCGCGGGAAGCTAACCCAATAACATCAGGGGGATTGTCCGTTAAGTGCAAAAGTATTTGTTTGTTCTCTCCGCGCAATAGTCCATCATGAGTACCTATCCATACTTGCTTGTCTCTACCTGCTAGCAAGCTGGTAATAGGTTCATTAAATCGCTTTTCTGTCAAGGGTGTCCAACCAGTTTCTGTTGCTAAACCCACCTGTCCGCCACAGGCTGCCCAAACTCCTTGGGGATGGGGAGCTAGGGCAGTAACTTCACCAAAATATGTAGTATCAGTTTTGTGCGGTTTGTTCGTTGTTAAGTCAATGCGTACCAGTCCGCGAAAAGTCCCTAACCACAGGTTTTTACCTTGACGAGCTAGCGTGAGAACATCTGGCTGTACGCTGTCGCTAGTACGCACCCAAGTAGCATTTTTGTAATTATAAACGCCTTGAGCATTGCACAACCAAATATCATTTTCGTTGGCGATCGCCATTGCTCTTGGAGGAAAACCAGCCGGGGGTAGTTCTAAAGCGGGTTTACGATCGGGAGTGTTGATAGCATAAATACCGCTAGCAGTTCCTGCCCAAAGTTTACCAGTAGAGTCCAAGGTCAAACAACTTACCTTTACCTCGCCCAGGATGCGGTAAGGTCGCCAAGTATCATTTTTTAGATAATAAATTCCAAATTGTTCGTGAGCAGCCCAAACTTGACTCGCACCATCTACGGCAACTGCTAACACTGAGTTACCTGGCAAACCATGTTCGCTGGCATATCTAACAAATCGGTTTAATTCCAGCTTCCAGTGCAGTATTCCTCCCCCAGTCGCCAACCATAAATCTCCGTGCGTTGGGTCAAAAGCTAAAGAACGCACATGGCGCTGACTTGCCAAGTTACTCCACTCTAAAAACGCTTTATCACTGGGTTGTTCTTGCTGCGGTGCAGTATCAGCAACGGGGATGGGCAAATCTTCTCGCCCTACTGGTACAGGTAAATCAAGTTGGTAGTCTTTACTACTCATAATCGAATGGTGGAGGTAATTCGCCCCCACTCCTCTTTTAATTTGTCTAACTCAGCTTGTAATTCGTAATTCTGGTCTTGCTGCTGTTCAATACATTGATTGAGAAAATTATGCCAGTGTTCTTGACTTTTTTGCTGTTGCTGACAAAGTCCGTAACGTAAATCTTTATACAAACCTTCTGTTGCTTGCTTTAAATTTTGTAGCTGTCGGTTTAACGCATTCTCCCAAATCTTCAGACGTTGGTATTGCTGTATCAAATTTTCTTGGGAGTTACGAGTTATCCAAACTACTCCCCAAGGTAATTCTTCTAAAACATCAGCTAAACTGGCAGTAGCGTCACTGCATAAACCCTGGAGATTAGCGAGCAATTCTGCATCCTCAGCGTTGATATCAGGATCTAGTAACCGAAAAATATGCTCCATTAGCATATCTTTATCAATCGCTTCTGGGTCTTTTAGACTAAATTCTGTTGTTTGTTCTTCCTTGTAGAGAAAATTATCGTTTCCTACATCCTGCTGTTGAGTGTCGTCTTCATCCTGGGTGAAACATTGAATTTGGCTACGAAGAGAGGAAATTTCTGCTTGTAAGCGCATCGACTGGCGACGTAATGCACCAACTACCGCCTGAAATTCGTTGTAAGCTGCTGCGAGATTTGTTTCTAGTGGTGCAATTGTTTCCCGTGCAGTAGTAATTGAGGAGCGCAGTTGTTGCAGTTGCGTCAGTAACTTCTCTAATTCTGCTTGAGTTATTGCTGATGTAGATGGGTAGTTTGTCATCAGGCGACACCTACTGTAGCCAGGGGTTGAGTTAGTCGATAGTAAGGCGGACTATAAAGACCATAAGCCAGACCTAAAGGATTATTGTACTCCTCTATAAAATATCTGCGGGTAGCTTGTAGGGCTTCCCCGATTGTCATTTGTTTATCTATAAAAAACGTATAAAATTGTTGAGCAAACGCCGCAGCAAAACGGTCGGGAACGGGACAAGCGGTTGCAATGACCGCCTCAGCACCCCGCTTGATAAACATTTGGGGTAAGTTAAAAGTTTTGCGTAGTGCATCAGCACCACCTGCTGACTGACAGGCATTTAGAAAAACTAATGGTTGGCACTGAAATTGTTTATCTTCTTTTACCAAAATGAAAGATATAGCCCCTAATTCAATCACTAAAGGTTCGCCTTCTTGTCCTTCATCCTTTAACAGAGAAAAGAGCAGGGTATCTACATCTAGTTCTTCTGACAGACAATGACATGCAAAATGAAGAATATTATAGTTAGCTTCTATAAAATAATCAAGTAGGTTTTCTCCACTTTCAATCCCTACTAATTTCCCGGCTGCCAAAAGAAGAGAGCATCGGCTATTTTTGTAACTGCGAATCAGATTTTGAATTAGCAGCCACTCATTTTGATGAGCTTCTCGCAGTCGATGATGCAGACAAAACATCATATCTAATGGTGTGGTTCTGTCTGCCAAAAAGCGAGAGATATCTTTTTCGGGAGTAAGAATTCGAGCGGGAGTGTAGCGCAGTCCCCAAAACATTTCTGGATTAGCTTCTTGATAATTATCCCCTGCATAGAGTACTTCCCAAGGAAAAAGTACCCGCTCAGATATAAAGGTGGGCGCTGGGATTTCACTACCCATCATTTTACAGCGACCTTCGATAAGTTGACGGGAGCCTTCTTCTTCAAAAAATCTGCGGTAAGCTGCTAAACCCCACTTTGCCAGTTCTTTCATTTCTTGCTGGCAAGTTTCCACATCTAATTTGATGCTTTTAGCTTGATTAATTGCTTTTTCTAGTCTCCAAAAAGACTCTAAAACATTATTTGTAAATTTCAGAAGTTCTTCATCAGTGGCAGTTATGTTAAACTTTTGCCAACCAATATTATAATAATTTTCTTTAGGGATTACAATTGGTAAAAAAGATGCCATTGTTTGATGGCGAATAGCGCTACTAATACCGCTCATTCCTCCCTCCCGTTCTCTATGTTGAGAGAGAAATTTAAGCTATGAATTGGTCGCATTCCATCTGCGAAATATACCTGAACTAAAGCTGACGTTTCAGTAATTTCATTAGGTACAACTAGGGTAAACCAGCCTAAATAATCACCTTTAGCAGTAAGTGTCATTATGATGGGCAAATCTGGAATCACTTGCAAACCATAGGTTACGATATGTACCTGTAGATTTTCAAAAACGAGATTTTCTGCTACTTCGATGACTCTATCTTCATGCCACACAGGGGGATTTCTTCGCAGAGTAACACGAAAACGAGCGATCGCACCAGGGGGCAATGGGTCATCAATTTCCCGTCCTATAGGTTCGACAATGGCATAGCCATCACCAGGAACGGGACGGTAAGGACGCGCCATTGGGTCGCCAAACAGAACGTAGGCTAGCCAGTCGAGAGAATCAGGTGCAGCTACACGGGCTAACTGACGGCTAGCATAAAAAGCTTCGCCCAAGGAAGCGCCAGCCCACAGACGGTTGTAGAAACAGCTAATAAAAGCAGCTTCTACTGATGGTTCTACAGCCCAGAGGGAACCTGTGAAGCCGCTACATCCAGCGCGAATAAAGGCGGATGCCCATGTGTTTTCTAATGCTGTCAATTCTGGTGCATCAGTTTTCACGTAACTCAAGGTGACAAATGGACGATTGCGCCGCAGGTTTAGTTTGGCGGGACGCATTTGGAGTTCTATGTCTTCTGTGTCGTTGATATTATCTAAGGTTACGGGAGCGTTACGAAGGTTGGCTACATCTGAGGACTGACTGTAGCGAATTAAATGCAGACCCCATATAGCTTCCGTGGAGTCATGCAATACACCTGCTGGTAAAGGTTGGGGTAGAGGTGCGCCGGGGGCTTCGAGGAGGGTAGACCAGAGTTGAGGTTGTTCGACGTTGGCGTAGTGGGCAACGTTAACTGCACCTACGGGAAATTCGTAGGGTCTGGTGTTGTTTAATTCTTGAAGCCAGCGCCCGATGATGAAGCGATCGCCCAGAAACTTCTGCCCATCATATAATAGTTTCCAATGTCCTGCGTAACTCATCCGCACCCCCAGCCGACTGACAAGCATTAAGAAACACCAATGGCTGACAGAGAAATTTTCCCTGACGCAACAAAAATTTGTAAGTTTCTAACTCCAAAACCAAGCCATTTTCTGTAATTACCTCATCTTTAATAAAAGAAATCAGCAGTTTATCCCCCAGTCTAGTCTCCTTACAATGGCAAGCAAAATGCAACATATTGTGGCTAGCTTTGTAAAGATACTTGAGTAAATCATCGCCCAAAGGATCGCTGGATTTACCATTAGTCAAATTGCAAGCTGTTCCCAGCAACGTGAAGCGGTCTTTTGCTGTCACCCTCACCAATCTTTCAATTTCTGGTCTTTCTTTTTTATGAGCATGAAGCAACCTGTGATGCAAGCAAAATAACATATCAGAAGGTTGTGCTTGCTCCAAGACATAATCTGCAATATCTTTTTCTGGGTTGAGAATCCGAGCCGGGGTGTAGCGCATTCCCCAAAACATTTCAGGATTTCCCTGTTCGTAATCCTCTTCAGTTCCCTCAAACAAAACCTCCCAAGGAAAGGGCATAACTTCAGAAACAAAGGTGAGAGCTACATTTTCATTTGGGTGCGACTCTTTTAGGAAGACGGAGAATAGAGTTTAAACAGGTATTGCAAGAGTCGGAGGGGTAATAGAACAAC
>NZ_NOLI01000247.1:0-5466 GCF_002245975.1 Nostoc sp. 'Peltigera membranacea cyanobiont' 213
TAACGGAGATAAAAGGTGGATTCATCCAGTTCAAATACTCGTCAACGGAGATAAAAGGTGGATTCATCCAGTTCAAAGACTCGTCAACGGTAATGCACTATCAGTAATTGTGTAGTTATCTGCTGTAGTAAACTACATCTAAGCCAGAAGCCTGCATTTAATAGTTGATAGCGCTGTGAAAAAAATCCTGATTGTGTCAGCTAATCCCACGACGACAGATAAACTCCGGTTGGACGAGGAAGTAAGGGAAATTCAGGAAGGGTTGCAACGCTCTCGCAGCCGAGATAAGTTTGAACTGATTACTAAATGGGCGGTGCGTCCTGACGATTTGCGGCGGGCGCTTTTAGATCATAATCCTCATATCATCCATTTTTCTGGACATGGTGGAGGAAATCAAGGTTTAGCCTTGGAAAATAATACAGGGGAAATGCAACTGGTGAGTACAGAGTCACTGGCAAGGCTATTTAAGTTATTTAAAGACAAAATTGAGTGTATCTTATTAAATGCCTGCTATAGCGAGGTGCAAGCTGAGGCAATTTACCAACACATTAACTGCGTAGTTGGGATGAATCGAGCAATTGGCGATCGCGCCGCGATTAAATTTGCGGTAGGCTTTTATGATGCACTGGGTGCTGATAGGTCTTATGAGGATGCTTACGAGTTTGGCTGTAGCGCTATTGATTTAGAAAGTATTCCAGAATCTTCCACCCCAGTGCTGAAAAGTCGGAACAATCCCCAAGGTGCTATCTCTGCTAACGAAACTATTCCAGATACCGAGATAAAACCAGCAGTCATCTTAGAAAATCCCGAAGGGCAGGTAGCTCTAAACTCTGCCTTCTATGTCGAGCGATCGCCTATTGAGGTAGACTGTTATGAAGCAATTCTCCAACCAGGGGCCTTAATTCGCATCAAAGCTCCCCGGCAGATGGGCAAAACTTCGCTCATGTCGCGGGTTCTCCATCATGCTAGTAAACATGACTATCAGACAGCACCTGTAAATTTCCAGTCAGCCGATGCAGAATTTCTCGCTAATTTAGATCAGTTTTTGCAGTGGTTCTGTGCCAGCATTAGTTATGAATTGAATCTACCAGAGAAGCTAGACGATTATTGGAAGGGTGTTTTAGGTAGCAAGAATAAATGTACAAATTACTTTCAACGGTATTTATTACCTGCGATTAATAGCCCCATAGCTTTGGGTTTGGATGAAGTCGATGAAGTCTTTAAGCATCCTATAATTGCTGCTGATTTTTTTGGATTGCTACGAGCTTGGCATGAACGGTCAAAGAATGAGACAGTTTGGAAAAATCTCCGGTTGGTAATTGTGCATTCTAAGGAAGTTTATATTCCGCTCAATATTAATCAGTCACCTTTTAATGTGGGTTTACCTATTGAGTTGCCAGACTTAAATCAAACACAAATACAAGACTTGGTACAGTGTCACAGACTCAATTGGTCTAACTCACAAATTGAAGCATTAACGACACTCGTGGGTGGTCATCCTTATTTAGTAAGGGTAGCGCTTTATGAAATTGCTCGTGGGAGGATGACGCTGGAAAATCTGCAAAAAATCGCTGCAACTCAGGAAGGGCCTTACAGTGACCATTTACGCCGCCATTGGCTGAATTTGCAAGAGGATACAGAATTGCTAGCTGCGGTCAAACAAGTGATGACAACAAATCGCCCCGTCGATGTAGGTACAACTGAAGCGTTTAAACTCCGCAGTATGGGGTTAGTTAAGTTTCAAGGCAATCAAGTAGTGCCACTGTGTGATTTGTATCGTCAATATTTTTGCGATCGCTTGGGAATTAATACCAATTTTTTATGAAGCTGCATAGAATTCGATCCCCCCTAGCCCCCCTTATTAAGGCTACCGTGTATACACAAGTCCTATTACCCCCCTTAATCCCCCCGATATATTGCTACGGTGTATACACAAGTGCTATCTGCAAAGGTTTCAAGCCTTCTAAATTCAATAAATTGTCATTACGAGTCCTCAAGAAAGGGCACAGCAGTGCTGTGCCCCTACGAAAGATATGATTTTTGAACGATTCATGTTTAGTATTTCCTGTGAATGCGTAATACCATTTCACGAAAACCTTGATACATATAGATTTCTCGTAGGGGCACGGCACTGCCGTGCCCTTACTAACTTGTGTATACACGGTAGCTTATTAAGGGGGGAACCGGAAAAACATCTATCAAAGTCCCCCTTATTAAGGGGGGAACCGGAAAAACATCTATCAAAGTCCCCCTTATTAAGGGGGATTTAGGGGGATCGAGATATGTGCAACTTCACATTAAATTGGTATAAAACTTAAAAAACTACATTAGGAGTGCAATAGGACTTTCATCTCCAATTACCATTTAACTAAAAGGATCAACAATGGTTCAATTTGTTCAAGGAAGAGATATAACCTTAGCCCAACTCATCGATCAATTTGGGCTACAACGTGCAGACAACGAACAGTTTTTCTCGGAGTGGCAGCAAGATTTACCTGAGTTGACTGACTTAGAAAAGCAATCTCTTAACGAAGTCAAGGCAGAATATTTGCATTTATCACGCTACCAAATTTTGGAACCTGTAGTCAAAATGGTGGTGCTATCTCCACTATTGCGTCTAGCAGGTTTTTATCAACCGCCTTTTTACATTGCGTCGGAAGAAGAGGTAAGAATTTCTTCTGATGACGAAGGCACAATTATTAGAGGACGTATTGATATCTTGGTGTTTCATCCTCCATTTTGGGTTCTCGTAATTGAGGCGAAACGAGCAGAATATTCTTTGGAGGTAGCAATTTCTCAAGCATTGGCTTATATGTTGGCTAATCCTGGTAATGATAAACCTACATTTGGTTTTGTAACCAATGGTCGAGAATTTCAATTTATTAAGTTGACGAAACAGAATACACCAAAATATGAATTATCTTACACACTGTCGCTCAATCGTGGGGATGATCTACATACTGTGGTAAAAGTGTTAAAACGTCTAGCTGATTTAATTTGTAATTATGACCTCTCCCTGGTTTTACGTAGTAAAACCGTCCCTCTCCGAATCGGAGAGGGACAGACTTGAACTTTAGTTCAAAGCAGGGAGAGGTTTGTCTAACTCACGTTGTATTTCATAATTTTTAATTTTGAATTCGGAGCGAAGCGACGTGACTCAGTACCAATATCAAGTCGGTGGTAGTCTGCCTCAAAATGCCCTAACTTATGTTAGACGGCAAGCTGACCATGACCTCTATGAAGGCTTGAAGGCTGGGAATTTTTGTTATGTACTCAATTCTCGGCAGATGGGGAAATCTAGCTTGCGGGTGCAGGTAATGCAGCAGTTGCAAACTGAGGGATTTGCTTGTGCTGTTGTTGATATTACAGCTATTGGGACGGCAGATATTACCCCAGAACAGTGGTATGCCGGGGTAATTGATACTCTGGTAGGAAGTTTTAATATTTATACAACTTTTGATTTAGATACTTGGTGGACTGATAACGGGTTGGTTTCACCAGTGCAGCGCTTGGGTAAGTTTATTGAAACGATTTTACTAAAAACAATTACTGAAAATATTGTTATTTTTATTGATGAAATTGACAGCGTTCTGAGTCTTTCGTTCAACTTGGATGACTTTTTTGCAGTTATCCGCGATTGCTACAACCGACGAGCAGACCATCCTGAATATAATCGCCTCACCTTTGCGTTGATTGGCGTATCTACCCCTTCAGATTTGATTCAAGATAAACGCCGGACACCTTTTAACATTGGACAGGCAATAGATTTAACTGGCTTTCAACTCCAAGAGGCGCAACCCTTGGCGCGGGGTTTGGCAGCAACGGGAAATCCTCAAGAGGCAATGGCTCTAGTGCTGGCTTGGACGGGAGGACAGCCGTTTTTGACGCAAAAAGTTTGTAAGTTGTTAATTGAGGAATGCCTTGTAGAGACGCGATTTATCGCGTCTTATGCAGACGAGGAGAAATCCCAAATTGAGGGGTTGGTAAGAAGGCGGATTATTGAGAATTGGGAGACGCAAGATGAGCCGGAGCATTTGAAGACGATTCGAGACAGAATTTTGCAGAGTGGGGAACAGAGGACTGGGCGATTGTTGGGGTTGTATCAGCAGATTTTGCAGCAGGGAGAGATAGCAACTGATGACAGTCCTGAACAAACGGAACTACGGCTGACGGGTTTAGTGGTGAAGCGGGAAGGGAAACTGCGAATTTATAACCGGATTTATGCAGAGGTGTTTAAACAGGAATGGTGTGACAAGATTTTAAGAAACTTGCGCCCTTACTCCGATACATTTAATGCCTGGGTTGAGTCGGAACGTGAAGATGAGTCGCGGTTGTTGCGGGGAAAGACTTTGCAAGATGCCCAAGAATGGGCAGTCGGTAAAAGTTTAAGTGATTTGGACTATCAGTTTTTAGCTGCTAGCCAAGAGTTGGAAAAGCGTGATGTGCAGAAAAGGCTGGAAGCAGAGGAACAGGCAAAGCAGGTATTAGCAGAGGCGAACCACAAAGCTAATCAACGGATTCGTATTGGTTCTGTAGTGCTAGGTTTTGCTCTAGTGGGGGCAATTGCTTCGGGAATATTTGCACAACAGAGTGTTCAGCAAGCTAATCATGCCAATAGAGATTTAAAAACAGCTAAGACAGAAGCCGAAGCCCAGCGTCAAAAAAACGAGCAGATATCGCAGCAGGCAAAAAAGACAGAAGCCAGAGAGAAAGAAGCAGAAGCTAACTTGAGAAAAGCTAATCAACAGTTTAAAACGGCAACAAAAAAGGCAAAGTCTGCTGAGGAAGATGCGAAGAAAGCAACCATAGAAAAACAACAGGCACAACAACAAACAGGAAAAGCTCAAAGTGACCTGAAAGTAGCAGACATTGCCCGGAAAAATGCTTTGGAGGAACTAAACAAGGCACAGCAACAACAACAGCAAGCACAAGGAGATTTGAAAACAGCGCAGATTGCCAAGACAGAGGCAGATGCAGCCCGAAAAAATGCTCTAACAGCTACGCGATTAGAACAAGACGGAACAAATGCACTGCGACAGTTTAATTCAAGGGAAATTGACGGACTGCTGTTAGCAATGCGGGCTTCTAAAGAATTGAAAAGTCTGGTCAAGGATAAACAATCTTTAGCGGAATATCCCGCTTACAGCCCTTTGTTTAGTTTACAGACTATTCTGCTGAACATTCGTGAACAAAATCAGTTGCAGGGGCATAGCGATGGGGTCAACAGCGTCGTCTTCAGCCCGGATGGCAAAACTTTAGCTTCCGCCAGTGCTGACAAGACCATCAAATTGTGGAATCGGGACACGGGCAAAGAAATTTCCACCCTGAGTGGGCATAGCGCTGCGGTCATCAGCGTCGTCTTCAGCCCGGATGGCAAAACTTTAGCTTCCGCCAGTGGTGACAACACGATCAAATTGTGGAATCGGGAGACGGGCAAAGAAATTTCCACCCTGAGTGGGCATAGCG
>NZ_NOLI01000248.1:0-5417 GCF_002245975.1 Nostoc sp. 'Peltigera membranacea cyanobiont' 213
CCTAAAAACTTTCTTTAAAACCGCGTTTGATACTCGACTACTGCACGACTATCATCGGTTAAATTAGTGGAAGCACGCACACGAAATTCATTATTTATCCGGTAATTAACACCCCATTGGAAGGGGTCATTAGTTGTTAAAATTTTGATACTGGAAACAGATATTTTGGAAGAAATATCAACTCCCGCCTCGGCTGCTAATTCCAACGTTGAACTGCTCCTTCCCGCTTCGGGATTATCAGAAATAACGGTAGGAAATATCCGCAGTTCGCTTAAGCCAAAGGTACTCCCAATCTGGTTAAAAGCTGACTGAAAATTATTGAATACAGCTGACCCGGCGATGTTAATCAGACCCAAAGTACTGTCACCACGTCCTTGGGTGTCTACAAACCCACCTCCTAAAAGAGCAACAATTTCGTTTTGACTACGTGACGGACTGCTTGTTAGTTCTAGATTTTCATTTAGTTTACTAGCCAGACCGTTGATAGTGGCTTCGACTCGAACACTTTCTAATGCTGATAAACCCGTGGAATTTACTCGGCTGAAATCATTACTTTGAGTAACATCTAGTACTTTGGCAAATAGCCGAATATCTAAGTTGGGATCGCGCGGTTGGGAGGGACTAAAAGTTGCGGTGTGTGTATAGCCAGAAGCAAGGTTAAATTGGGTAGTAAATAAATTCACGCCACCTTTTTCTAAGCGGATAGTGCCATCAGGTATTGGCTGATTGATTAAGCCATTAACAATGAGATTACCACTGGCGCGGAAGTTGAGAATTGGGGGACGGGTAATTTGGACATTTTTACCGAGTTCTAAATCTAGATTATTAAATCTAGCGATACCTGACGGCAACGCATTTACCTTGCTATTTTCAATTTCAGGTTTACTCTGCTTATTCTCTTTTGTGGGTGATACACCGAGACTACTATTTCCAGATGAACTAGCGTCGGTAGATTCTGCCAGCAATACCTGACCGTCAAATAAACTTACTTTACCGCCAATTATGGGGTTAAGGGCAGAACCAGTAATCTGCAAATTGCCACTAGCGCCTCCTTGGTAAAGTCCCTTAAGATTCAACGCCAACTGTTCGAGATTAACAGTCAGGGGATTGTTAATAGTCACGTTCTCATTGTTGAAAATGGGAATTGCTCCAGCAGCTTCCACCTTCCCACGGCTAAATCTACCTTGAAGATTTTCTACTAAGATGCTGTCAAAATTAAACAGTACTCTACCTGTGACATGTCTGAGCTTACCTGGCAAAGCCTGGGCTGAAAAAGTAGCATCATTAATCGTAGCAGTTCCATTTACTTCGGGTTTTTTTAGTGTTCCCCGTACCTTAAGGTCTACTTCTCCTTCACCTTTTTCAAATACCACTTGATTAGTCAATGCGTTTAACAGTCCCAATCCTTCGTTTTCCAACTTCATATCTAAACTGATTTGCTCGCTGTCTGGTGCCACAGAAGCAAAAGGCAGTTTATAAGGTATGCTGCCAGTAATATCAACAGGTTTTGGCCCAGCAACTGCTACAGTACTACCAAAGTCTAAGCGGCCGTTGGCATAGCTGAAACTTGCCCTTGCTGAGTCTATTTTGTTCTGATTCAATAATCCTTCTGTGATTTGCAATTCCCCTCTAGCTTGGGGATTAGCAATGCTGCCTGCTAAAGCTGCTGTACCGTTAAGATTCCCTGTAATTCCAACTGGCAGTTTGACAAAATTATTCAGTACTTGTACCGGAAAATTATTCACCCGAAACTGTCCAGATTGTTCATCACCGCCAACATTACCTGTAAAGGCAATCAGCCTATTTTCAGATTCAAGCCGTAAAGGTCGCAAACTCAAAACACCGTTCTCAAAGCTGCCTTCAGCGATCGCTTTATCGGCAGTATAATAACGATTTCGTTCTTCCTTTTTACCCCAGGCAAAGTTTTGTCCATTCAACTTAAAATCTACTGATAATCCATTGGCTGTAGCTGTATTCACAGCCACTTCGCCGTTGAAAGTCCCCTTTAAATCTGCTAAATCTGGTATGGGAGTGGAATTAAGTCGCTGTTCTTCCTGTTCTTCGACCAAAGTTGCAATTTCAGAAAACCGTTGGATTTGGGTAAATAAGGGTTGATTTGGCGCTCCTTGGGGGGTGGTGGTTAGATCCTCTGCTGTACCGTAGATTTCTGGCGAACCACCAGGTAAATTTTGTAAATCAAATATCTGTGCTACAGCCAGAACATCTTGGATCTCTCCCTGGTTGACGTTCAGTTTACCTTGTAGTTGAGGGCCTTTGGGACTTTGAGCAAAAGTACCGACAAGGGCGTAACTACTTTTGCCTTTGACAAATTCGCTACTGGCAAGTGTGCCTTTACCGTTACCATAGCGGAATTGAGCAGCTATTCGATCGCCTTTAAGCCGACCAATTTGTGGATTAGCGATCGCTAAATTCCCCGTAGATGCCAATGTCTGCTGATTAAATAGCAAATCCCCAGTTAACAAACCAGCGATTTTTCCAGCACCCAGTCGAGTTATTGGTGGCGGAGTCAAATTCAATATTTGTAAGGGGAAATTTGCAACTTTGAGTGCCCAATCATTCCCTTGAACATTACCTGTGGCTGATGCGTCTTGCCATTTGACTAAGAAAGATTTCGGGCGGTTATTGGCATCTAAATTAAAGGCCAAGCGATCGCTATTACCCGCCAAGTTCAAATTTAACCCGCGTCCCTGTGCTGAATCAATATTTCCAGTTAACAATGGCTCAAAAGCAATATCTTGAACAACTAAGTCTCGTAAATTAATTTGCCCTACCACATTTGGTAAAGGCAGCTTACCAGTGATTTGACCATTAAAATCTACTCTCCCCGCCACAGCAACCTGATTAGGAAGATTTATCGGTAACTGTTTTAGGTTGTAATTCTGGGCTTGGACGTTGAGATTTAGGGCAGTAATTTCCGGTATGCCCGTTCCCCTGGCATTAGCTAATATGTTACCAGTCACACTTAAACCGGGAGCAGTTGCTCGCTCAATGGTAAGCCTTTCACCACTCCAAGCGATCGCAGCCGTCAGAGGTTGCTCAAGCCCAGGGATACCTTGGGATAATTGCACTTGTCCAGCCGCCCGTACATCCGCTAACTTGGACGATCCGACAGTGCCAGCTAATTGTAACTGACCGCCAAATTGACCCCGCAATTGCTCATTGAACCGATTTAATTCCACACCAGAAGCATCAACTACAGCTTGATAGCGACCATTAGCCAATTGGATATTAGAAGCTGCGATCGTTCCACCTGCAATATTCAGCCGTCCTTGACCGCTAGCTTGGATAGTTTGCGGTTGGAACGACTCAACAGAACCAGCCACATTTGCTTGACCAGTTAACGTCCCTCGAAACTGCGGTGGTACTGCTGCCAACTGCTGCAACGGTAGATTATTTGCTTGAACTTGCGCCTGGTATACACCATTAGCCACTTGGATATTAGAGGCTGTAATCGTCCCACCCCCGACATTTACCCGCGCCTGACCACTGGCTTGGATAGTTTCCGGTTGGAAGGATTCAACAGAACCAGCCACGTTTACTTGACCAGTTAATGTCCCTCGAAACTGCGGTGGTACTGCTGCCAATTGCCGCACAGGAACATTATTCGCTTGAACTTGCGCCTGGTATACACCGTTAGCCACTTGGATATTAGAGGCTGTAATCGTCCCATCCCCGACATTTACCCGCGCCTGACCACTGGCTTGAATAGTTTCCGGTTTAAAAGAATCAACAGAACCTGCTACATCGAACTGACCAGTTAATGCCCCTTGAAACTGCTTTGGTACTTTTGCCAACTGCTGCAACGGTACATTATTTGCCCGAACTTGCGCCTGATAGACACCATTAGCCACTTGGATATTTTTAGCTGTAACTGTTCCACCGTCAATAGCAAGACTACCTTCACCACTGCTACGGAGGGTTTTCAGGCTAAAATTATCTCTGTCACCTGCGATTTGGAATGTCCCCGCCAAAGGATTATTTAAAGCTGGGGGAGACTGTTTTAATATTTGTCCTAACCGCACACCATTAGCTACAAGTTGAGCAGAAAAGCTTTGTTCTTGCAGTTGGACATTAGAAACTGTAACTGTACCACCACCAATTTGAACTCCTGCCCCATCACTGCGAATCGTGGCAATTTTAAATGGTGCTGTGCTGCCTGAGAGGATAAGACGACCATTAAACTGTGCCTTTGCCAAAGAGACATTTTGCAGTTGACTTTTGTCTACAAAGGGTTCCAATTTTACCCCAGAGGCAACAGCCACAGCTTGCCAACGCTCATTAACATAACTCCCAGTTGCCCGGACTTTACCACCACTGACATTAAGAGCCACATTGCGGAAAGAGACGATGCGATTTGGAGAAATCGCAACTTCACCAGTTCCGGGGTAAGTTCCGTTAGGCGCTTGGAATTGTACCGAAGTTTGGACATTGGTAGAAGCACCAGTTAATTGGGCTGTAGCTGAGACATTGCCGATTTGGAATGCGGGTGTTGTTCCATAAACTTTTGCGATCGCATCCCCTGGAACATTCTTGGCAGCGAAATTTAAATCCAGTCGTGACGTTTTACCGAGTTTAATTGTGCCAGCACCAGTAATATCACCACCAACTATGGCTTTACCTTGAATATCTTTCAGGCTAAGTAAAGAGGAACTAGAACTAGTAACAAGCTCAAATTTACTACTGATGCTCTTAAAATCAACTTTGTCAATCCGGGCAGTTTTTATTGTGGTAACTGAACCTGAGAGAATTGGCTCTTTAGTCGATCCGGTAATCAGCAAATCTGCTTGTACTTGTCCAGCGATCGGTACAGGTAGTTTTACCTTCAGAGTATCCTGGGCATTAGCCAAACTCACGGTATTTACGTGCCCTGCCAACTTAAAGCCTGCTTGAGTGTCGATGATTCCTGTAGCCACCACAGGAATTTTGCCGTAGTTGGTAGTAACATTATTTAACTGCAACTCTGTTCCCTGAAAACGGAGATTTCCTTGGCTATTGCTTAACAGTTGCGGCACTTTGGGTATTTGAAGTGTTACCCCTTGCACAGCAGCATTGCCATACAATAAAGTCTGCTGTCCTGGTGTCAACCGAACTAACAAGTCGCCATTGGCTCGACCCGCCTGTAAGTTCACTGGTAACTTAATCAACCGAGTAATATCAGCAGCGAACAAATCTTGTGCTTGCAACTGAAAATTGCCTGCCAGCACCTTAGAACGTGTCTCTCCCTGAATGGAAATATTGCCACCACTGTCTGCTTGACCCCCCACATCAAACCGGATCAACTGGTTGTTTGCTAAAAGTTGGGCAGATCCATTCAGTTGAGAAAATGTTATGGGGGCGGTGGGAGATGAGGAGGATCTTGCACCCCCATCCTCCCCTGCCTCCCCTGCCTCCCCTAC
>NZ_NOLI01000249.1:0-5409 GCF_002245975.1 Nostoc sp. 'Peltigera membranacea cyanobiont' 213
AAATGCTTACGCCGGTAACGCAGTTTTGATATGTCTTGCGATAGTAGAAGCGTAGGGGATGTTTTGCCTATTCTCAGTAACATCTAGATATGCTTCATCTAGTGCAACCCCTTCTATCAAGTTAGTATAGCGTATGAATAATCGATTTGCCGATATCAAATTTGCCATTCGTTTCTGCCCTTCATGCTTCAGCTACAGGTTTCCAAGATGAAGTTAAATTCTAAGTATGACTATATTGTTATTGGTGCGGGTTCGGCAGGCTGCGTTATCGCCAACCGAATGTCACAAAACAGCGATACAACTGTGTTACTCCTTGAAGCAAAGAGCGTACCTGGAATTGCAACTATATTAAATATTAAACAGCTCTAACTTTATTAGTTCAAAAACATAAAAGAACACACATGACCACTAAAATAGATTTTCAAGGGGATATGGATAACGCAAGCATTCCATTGAATCAAAACAAAGAAGAAGTATTTCAATGGACAAAGCAGTGGTATCCTGTAGCAGTTGTGGATTTCTTAGATTCATCTCGCCCACATGCAATACAGTTATTAGGAAAAGATTTAGTCTTGTGGCGAGACAGTTTGAGTAAATGGTCAATATTTGAAGATTGTTGCCCACATCGACTAGCTCCTCTTTCAGAAGGGCGTGTTGAGTCTGATGGCACACTTTTATGTGCTTATCATGCTTGGCGTTTTGATTCGCAGGGAAACTGTGTGAGCATTCCCCAGTCGAAAGATCAGCAA
Source organism: Nostoc sp. 'Peltigera membranacea cyanobiont' 213 (assembly GCF_002245975.1). NCBI lineage: Bacteria > Bacillati > Cyanobacteriota > Cyanophyceae > Nostocales > Nostocaceae > Nostoc > Nostoc sp. 'Peltigera membranacea cyanobiont' 213. The sequence continues at coordinate 750 of NZ_NOLI01000249.1, forward strand.
ACATCTTCTAAACACTGCTCAAATTCAAAGTCATCTGCAATTAGTTATCCAACACAAGAACGGCAGGGTTTATTGTGGGTTTGGGCTGAGTCTGGTTCTGATGCACAGCTTGAAAGTCAATTGAGGACACCACGAATTATTCCAGAACTTGAAGAAAACTCCGACAGAGTAGTTCATCTATTTTGGAATATACGTGACCTACCCTATGGATGGGACTTTTTCATGGAGAATGTAGCTGACCCAGCCCATGTCCCTGTTTCCCACCACGGTATAGTTGGCAATCGCTATAAAGATGCTAATTACTACGATATGCTTTGCATCAAGGAAATGTCTACTCAAGAAGGATTTTCTTTTGAAATTACACCGACTGCCCCCACGATTTCACAAGCGATTCACGACTNTCCAGCCACCTTGTCAGATGAGGATAGTTTCTACTTCCAAAGATGGTGGTAAGCTGATCCTGGCATTGTATGCTACCCCTACACGCCCAGGGTGGTGTCGTCATATTGGCTGCCAGGTCTTAGTTAAGAACGAGATGGGCAAGACACCTAAAGGATTAGGAGTCTTTGGACTACCAATGCCAACTTGGCTAGGCCATGTTTTGTCATCCTTGTTCTTACACCAAGACTTAGTATTTCTTCATTATCAACAGAAGACTCTAGCTAAACGTCAAAAGATCCAATGGGTGAAAGCAGTTTATACACCCAATCCTCAAGATAAAATGGTAATTACATTTCGCCAGTGGTTGGAGAAAAAAGCTGGAGGTAGTATTCCTTGGGCTTCAGGGTGTAATACCGATCTTCCCTTGCTTGAATTAGACTCTTCAAAGCTTTTTGATGTCTGGACAACTCATACCCAACATTGCCAAGTTTGCAAAGATGCTTTGAAAAATATTAAACGTCTACGGGTGTTGGCTTACGGTTTATCTATATTATGCTTATGTGTTGCTGTAATTCTGGATGCAAGAGCCATAACGGTAAAAGCTGCATTAGCATCAAGAAACCAAATACCCGCATCACTTTTAACGGTTTTTCCTCATACAGGATTCTGGTGGGCGCTTGGGGGTGCAACATTATTTGTACTTCTAGGATACTTGCTTGATAAATTTAGTCGCCTATTTTACGTTTACGAGTTTGAACACGCACACAATGATTAATAAACTCAAGGTTAGTGCTAAGAAAATTTATTCAGAAGGCTCGGTTGGCAGGACGTTCCTGCCAACCGAGCCTTCTGAATTCCAAATTTCCAAACCAAGTTGTACGCCGTTCGAGAGATGCCAATAGTTTCGCCTATTGCTATGACTAGCAGATCAGTCCAGAAATGTTTTATTCAATCAACCCCAAATGTCGGTGAAATACTTCAACAGCATTCGCCACACCATCCTCAGCCCTGATTTTCTCACCTAACTCCTGGGCTTTACACCGCATGACCTCATCACCCAGTACTACTTCAATCGCTGCTGCTAAAGTTTTTTCTGATACCTTCTGGTACGGTATCGGTTGTGGGCTGACTCCTAACCGAGTTAGCTTTTCACCCCAAATCGGCTGATCTGCAAAAAAGGGTACAGTAATTGATGGTGTCCCCGCACGTAACACTGCTGCCGTTGTACTAGCTCCTCCGTGATGTACTACTGCTGGCACTTGAGGAAATAACCAATCATGCGGAACTTCCTCGATCGCAAACACTCGTAGCGAATCTTTTATATTCACCGTTCTTCCAACCTCGCCCCAGCCTGACAATATAATCCCGCCTTGATGTGTTTTCTTTAAGGCTTCTACGATGTAATGTGTGAGATATTCTGGATTGGGCATCGTCATGCTGCCGAACCCAAAACACAAAGGTAATTGCTTTCGCCCAAGAAAATCCTCTAGTTCCAGGGGTGGCTCGTATTCCGAGGCTTGGTCAATAAACCAGAAACCAGTCACATACGCCCAATGCGGCCAGTCACGAGGTTTTGGGATTACGTGCGAACTAAATCCATACAATACAGGGATTCGTGATACATTCGCCGGAGTCTTCCGTCTGAAGCGTCTGCCCAAATATGGTAAGGGCGGCAATTTCAATGTTTCTGTTCTGAAGTGATTGAGCAGTTGACGATATCTTTGCCAGTGCAAAAACTCTACTAGCAAGTAGCTACCATAGTTGATCGCTTTCTTTAGCGGGTTTTTAGTTGTTTGAGCAAATTTCAAAAACCCAAACATCCCTGTGGGAGTCAACGGCAGAACTGATGCAAAAAAGCAGGGTACGCCTAATTTCTCTACGATATGATATCCAAAGGTAGCTAACGGCGTGTAGATAATTACCTCACTTCCCTGACACGCACTCCAAGCTGATTCTAACTGTTGAAGTAAAAGCTTATCTCCTTCTTCTTTTTTCAACTTTTCTCCCGCAATCAATCGCTGCCCTTGTTTCGATTGCAAAAACTCTTCCATATTGCCAGCAATCGGCGCAAACTTTAAATCGAACTTCCTCACAAATGGTTCAAAGTTCTCATGGGTTGCAATCGTTACTTCATGCCCCGCACGCTTCAAGCCAATAGCCAAAGCGCAGTATGGTTGCAAGTCTCCCCTTGAACCTACTGTTAGGATCGTAATCTTCAGTTTCCGGCTTGGTGCTATAGGTAGACTTTGGCTCAAATGCTTTTTCAAAAATGAAAACTCCAGTATTCAAAAATTGTACTAATTTACTGTGTCTCTGGGCGATAAACCAATACAGTTGAAATCAGCCTGCTTTTTCGTAACTGGTCAAAACAATTCACGCACGATCAATCTCATGAAATGGTCAAGGGAATCCCGTTATCTTTGGGTTTTAACTTGAGAATAAATGGAACAGCTTTCAATACCCAATCGGACACAGGTGTATAATTAGCAGCTTCTTCTCCAAAGCTAATAGAAAGCATATCTGTATGAATAATCCCTGGATTAAGGGGTATAGCTGCCATACCATTCGGCAATTCTTGTGCCAAAGAACGAGTTAATCCTTCTATTGCCCACTTGGAAGCGCAGTATGGGGCAACTTGGGCTGAAGTCGAACGTCCCCAGCCTGAACTAAAATTAACAATAATACCCCGTTTCTTTTTCACCATTGCTGGTACGAAATGGCGAATTATATTCGCTACTCCTTTGATATTGATATCTATAAGATCCGAAAATTCTTCAGATGGTATTTCCCACAAAGGTGCTGGATAATTGGTAATTGCCGCATTATTAATCACTATATCTGGCGGTGAATATTTTTGAAGTACGAAAGAGTGCCCATTTTTTTACAAGTTGTTCATTTGCCACATCTACGGATGTGAAATCGTTCGGCGCACTAAATGAATGGCGTATTTTATCGATTGCATCTGATGAACGGGCGCAACCAATAACAGTATGTCCCTGTTGAATAAAACCCTCAGTCATTGCATAACCTAGACCTTTACTTATGCCTGTAATTAAGATGAGCTTACTCATATTTTTCTGTTATTCTTGTTCTGAATCAATAATTCGTGGGAAAAAATAACCACTACCTCTTGCTGTAATAATGAACTCTGGGTCGTTGGGGTCAGANTTCTACCTTTGTCCGCAATCGTGAGATATGCACATCTACCACACGGGTGTCTGTATTCATCTCTGGTACAAAGCCCCACAATTGCTGTAATATTTCAACCCTTGAAAAAATCTTTCCCGAATGATTAACTAACAACTCTAATAAGCTAAACTCCACACCTGTCAACCGAATGCGTTGCTCATTTTTATGCACTTGCCGCTTACTTGTATCGATTTTCAGGTCGCCTGCATGAATTATCCCAGAGTTAGGAATAGTATTGATACTGGTTTTGTGGGAGCGCCGTTTTAATACACAGGCAATTCGAGCTTCTAATTCCTTGGGTGAGAAAGGTTTCGTCATGTAGTCATCAGCACCTAGCTCAAGCCCAGTGATTCGGTCTGCTACATCTGCCAAGGCTGTGAGCATGATAATTGGTACGTCTGATTGTTTCCGTAATTCTTGACAGACACCGTAGCCATCCAGCTTTGGCATCATTACATCCAGAACTATTAAATCAGGGATCAACAAGCGAAAAGCTGACAAAGCTTCTTCACCATCACTAGCTGTCACTACACTGTAGCCAATCATTTCTAACCGCGTCTGTAAAATCCGGCGGATGCTGGCTTCGTCGTCTACTACTAAGATTGTGCCTTTTTCACCTGATAAGTTTCTCAACGCTGTTCCTTTCCAGCGAGAACTCTTAACCATCCATTATCTGCTTATTAGGAGTCAAAAACGCAAAATAATCTTGAGTTACAGTCATGAGGAAAGAAGCGATGCCTGCGGCGAGCTACGCTTACGCTTAATACTTGCATCTGTGCAACAGATTATGCTGGGGCATTTACCCGAAAACAGATTTGTACACAATTAATAAATTCTTACAATTTGGGACTCGTATTTCCCATCAATTTGGTGTACCTTGTTAATTCTGTGCAATTATTAATACTCATCTTCTCCCAACTTTACCCATCCAAATTTTAAGCCAATGCCTTCAAGGGAACAGCCAATGAATACTTCTAATGAGATACATACTAAGAAAATCATCAAAAAATCTGACAAGCTCACGCTGAGACAGATGAAATTAATCGAGGAGGCTGAAGACCAACTTCTTGAAGCTAATACTGTCAATTCT
>NZ_NOLI01000025.1:0-70200 GCF_002245975.1 Nostoc sp. 'Peltigera membranacea cyanobiont' 213
GCCCCCTGCCCCCTGCCCCCAGATCCCAACAGTCGCCGGGTTTCATTAGCAGCAGCTTGCATTGCTCGTTCTGGATTTATCCGACCGGATAGTGCAGCGCTGAGATAACGCTGCAAAATATCTGATGTCTGGGCATATTGGGCAACTGGCGAACGTAAAACTGCATTGTCTACAACCTCCAGTAACTGCGGATAGTGAGGGTATTTGGCAACAATCTCTGGGTCTGTAAATAAATCCCGGCGGCTTGGCACATAGCCTGCACTCAAAATGAATCGGCGTTGTGCTTCCCGACTGGTAAAGTACTGAATTGCTTTCCAAGCTTCTTCAGGATGTTTAGAAGATTTAGAAATTCCTATACCCCAACCTCCTAAACAAGCTGCACCAGTTTTACCGGGAGCATGAACCATCGGTTTGATTGCAATTTTGCCTTTGATTGGCGAATTCTTTGTTTGGGCTAAAGGCCATGCATAGGGCCAACTACGTAAAAACGCTACTTGACCACTTTGGAACAAGCGCCGGGTGTCTTCTTCCTGGTAGGTTGTGACTCCAGGAGGAGAAACACCCCGACTGATGGTACTTTGCAAAAACTCAATGGCTTGTAATGTTTCTGGTCTATCCAGCCCAACCTCCAACGTTTGGGGATTAACCCAGAAGCCACCAAAGCCATTAAGGACTTCCACAAACATTGCCACAAGTCCTTCATATTGTCGTCCCTGCCAAACATAGCCCCAATTCACTTGGTCTTTCTTCTGCAAGGCTTGAGAAATTCGGAGCAAATCCTCAAAGGTTTCTGGTGGTTTGAATCCTGCTTCTTTAATTAAATCTTCGCGGTAGTAGAGCATTCCCACGTCAGAACGCACGGGAATGCGGTACAACTTGTTCTGGTAACGTCCGCCTTCTACATCCTTGGGTGAAAATACTGCCAACTCTTCCTTAGAAATGCGAGCGTCTAGGGGTAGCAACCATCCAGCAGCAGCAAACTTAGGTGTCCAGATAACGTCCATGTTCACCAAGTCATAAGGGGATTCACCTAAGATAAAAGATGAGGTGTACAGGTCTTCGAGCAAATTTGTGGCATTCGGCCCTTCAACCAAGTTAATGCGAATACCTGGGTTCTCAGCCTCAAAGTCTCTAATCAAACCCTGCTTCCAAGGCTGGGCATCAGGGGCAGTAATCAACATATTCAGGGTAACTGGTCGTTGCGAGAGTGCTACCCAATTGAACAATACGATCCCCAAAAGAATTGCTAGAAAAATCCCTATATGCAAAAAGCTTTGTTTTTGAATGAATTTTTGTAGCTTGTTGATTGGGTTTTGATACAACATTATCAATAATGTAGCGATCGCTATTGGTAATAATTATCTAGTTATCTCTGAAGGCAACTGTATTTACTGCCTGTTTGCGAAGCGTAGCCATTCCTACGACTTAATTTTTTCCGATTTTCTTCTTAGTTTATCCTCTCCTGGTATTAACAAGAAGAGATAAAGCAGTATTTAATGTTTCTATGCTGACAGTTTTAACAGATTGTAATAATTAAACCTCCCATGACAAAATGTCACGCGATTCCTGTTTCAACGCTCTGTGAGCTATTTTTTTAAATAGGAATATGGCTTGCCTAACTGATGAGGGACTTCCAACAAATAAATTACCCCACAAGAAGTAGTTGAATATTTTTTTATTTGGAAGTCCCTGACTGGAAGTCACCAGCGTGCAGCTTGCAGAAATCAATCAGGATTTTTATATTCCTGCAAAGCTCCTAATTTACGAATTCCCGGCCAAATCATGGCCGTAGCAATCACCACTACAATTGTGCCAATTCCACCACCGACAACGGAAATCACTGGGCCAAATAAAGCTGCTGTCAAGCCTGATTCAAAGCCTCCTAATTCATTCGAGGCACTAATAAACACGCTATTAATAGCAGCAACCCGACCACGCAAACGATCCGGTGTTCTAATTTGAACTAATGTATGGCGAATCACAACGCTAATACTATCTAGTGCGCCACCAAGGGTCAGCATTAACATAGACAGCCAAAATGAACGAGAAAGTCCAAAGATGATTGTGACAACCCCAAAGCCAACCACTGACCACAATAAGGCTGGGCCTGCTTTGCGTAACGGTGGTAAATACGCCAGGGAAATGGCCATAGTCAAAGCACCGATAGAGTGGGCTGCTTGTAAGTATCCCAATTCCACTGGCCCCACGTGGAGAATATCTTTGGCAAAGATGGGTAGCAATGCGATCGCACCACCCAACAATACAGCAAACATATCCAATGTGATAGCTGCTAAAATCAACTGATTCTGCCAGACAAATTTAGCACCAGCTGACAGCGCTTTAAGTGAGATTGGCTCAGTTGTGCGGATGGCTTTTTGCTCTTTAATCCCTACTGTTAAAAGAAAACACAGCAACGCGGCGATCGCTGCTACTACATATACTCCTGTAGCACTTCCCAGCAAAGCGATGCCGAATCCCCCGAAGGCTGGGCCAATAACAGCAGCTAACTGAAAGCTACTACTATTCCAAGTTGCCGCATTGGTAAACGCACTGATAGGTATCAACTGCCACATTAAGGCATCACTAGCAGGTCTGAGGAATGCCCTAGCGACACCTGTTAATACCAAGCAGGCGTAAATTAGAAAAATTGCACCTTGAGTATAAGAAAGCACTGCCAAAGCCAGCGAACAGAGAGCTAGCAGCATCACTGACAGTAACATGATGAGTTTGCGCTCGCGGCGATCGGCCACATGTCCGGTAATCAAGGTGAGAGCTATCATCGGCAAGACTTGCGCTAGTCCTACACCACCTAGAACGATCGCTGAGTTAGTCCGCTCGTAGAGTTCCCAGCCGATAGCTACAGTTTGCATTTGCGACCCCACGGACAGCACCAGCCGTCCAATGGTAAATAGCCGATAGTCTCGAAACTTAAAGGCTGCAAAGGGATCGTGCTGTGCAACCTCAGAGTTATGGGGATTTGAGTTCCGTTTGCTCGAAGACATTTTTTAGTAGAGTTAAGCCTTCTTCAATGTTAGAAATTTGCTCTTCTGTCAAACCTTTTAACAGGTCGGTAATATGAGCGCGAGTTTGATCTTGGGATTGCTTGAGATGATGCCTTCCATCTTCAGTTAAATTGAGCAGCACTCGCCGCCGCTCTTGAGGATGAGAGCAACGTTTCACGAAGTCGCGTTGTACTAAGCGTTCTACGGTTGCTGATGCTGTGGCAGAAGTGACACCTAAATGCTCTGCGAGGTCAGATAATGAAGCACCTGGATTGCGATTGATAAATGCTAGCGATCGCAACTGAGGTATAGATAAAAAGGCGGCACTATGGGCACGCATATCCGCTCGGATAAACCGCATCATTAATGGAACTGTTTCCATTACTCTAGCGGCACATTCTTCGGAAGTTGCACCTTGAGCAGGTTTATCCAAGGTCATGGGCTTGTTGTTCTCCTGATTACATGGCCACCCGGGGATAAAGTTTTCCACCAATGATGGCCAAAATTATGAATGTTAATAAGAGAATTGTACAATCCAGACCAAAGCCATAGACACTACTGCCATTCAGCAGCATCGTGCTGCGTAAGCCATCAACCTCATAAGTCAAGGGATTTAAATGGGAAATGAATTTTAACCAACTGGGCATCAACGAAATCGGATAGATGGCATTGCTTGCAAAAAATAACGGCATGGTTAACAATTGCCCAATACCCGTCATCCTTTCTCGGCTTTTCACTAAACAGCCAATAATTAATGAAAAAATGCAAAATGTTCCCGCGCCCAGTATGACTACTACAAGTACTTGGAGAATAGCTAGGGGATGAAGATTTAATTTTACACCTAATAAAAATGCCAATCCGTAAATCAATAGTACTTGAGATAAGCACCGCACCCCACACGCCAGAGCTTTGCCCAATACCATCGCCACGCGAGGTGTCGGACTAGCTAAAAACTTATGGACAATGCCTAAATCTCGCTCCCAGATTAGCGTCATTCCACCACTAAAAATTGCCACAAACAGAATACTCTGAGCCAAAATACCAGCAGAAATGAAGTCCAGATATGGTAAGTTACCTGTAGGAATCGCGTGAGTGCGGGCGAAAACTTGCCCAAAGATCAATAGCCATAAGGCTGGTTGCACAGCCCGAACTACTAAATCAGTAGGATCGTGGCGGAGTTTACGGATTTCTAATTCCGCGATCGCTAAGGTTTTCGTAACTAGCTCTTTAATTGCAGAGATGAAATTTACTCGCCCAGTGGGCGGTGCTTTAACCCAACCGTTGAGCAGTCCGTCTGGTTCTTGCTGTGTCACGGTAGTTGACTCCTGATGTTAACTGATCGCCTGTATAGTGAATAAAGACATCATCCAAAGTTGCGTTTGGTCGATCTAAAGAAGCTTTTAAGTCGCTTGGTGTGCCTGTAATTACGACTTCACCTTGCTGCATAATCGCCACTCGGTTACATAAACTGTCTGCTTCTTCTAAAAAGTGGGTTGTTAAAAATATAGTTGTGCCGTAATCAGCACAGAGTTGTAGCACAAGTTGCCATACTTGAGTCCGGGCGATGGGATCTAGTCCGACAGTCGGCTCATCAAGAAAGAGAATTTGGGGTTGATGTAAAACTGATAGGGCGATTTCTAGCTTGCGGATCATCCCACCAGAGTAGTTGCGTACCAAGCGCTTTGCTGCATCTTGCAAACCCATGTATTCTAGAATTTCATAGATACGGCGATCGCGTCCTTTGGCTGGTATTCCATAAAGCTTGGCGAAGATTAAGAGATTTTCGTAACCCGTGAGACTACCATCAGCAGAGAGCGCTTGGGGTACATAGCCGATAGCCCGTCTCACAGGATTGGGTTGACGAGTCACGTCATAGCCAGCTAAGGTTGCTTTCCCTGCACTCAGAGGTAGCAAAGTTGTCAACATCTTAATAACTGTACTTTTTCCTGCCCCATTAGGCCCAAGCAGCCCAAATACTTCACCCTGTTCCACAGATATACTCAGGTTATTAACAGCCGTTAACTTCCCAAAACGGCGTGTGAGTCCCTGAGTTTCCAAAATCAACGGTCTTGACTCGCTAGGAGATTCTGACCGATTTATTTTTCCAGTCAGTATTGTCACAAGTTTGATGCACTTCCATTAATTAGTTAAACTAACTATTAGTTTCTCAATATATATCCTGGAAGTCAATAGACTTGTTACAAAAATCTCAATCAGAGTCAAAATAATTGATGAGGACTGACGCAAAACTACCTCTCTCTGCGTGTTTTGAGCTTTGCGAGTTAGCGGGCGATCGCATTAGTGAACGCTTGCAACAGCACGCTGAAAGCCCTTCGGAGCAAAACAGCAGTTTTTTGAGCAAGATCAATAAAGTCACACTGAGATCGTAAAAAAACCCAATATTGGAGGCCGATCGCATTCTATGGAATCATAGAATGCGATCGCGATCGCCAAATCTAACGCACAGTTTCCCGCAAAGCCTCAGCATCTACAGGTTTGATTAGGTAAACTAACAGTAGATTCCAAACAATTGCTGCAATCAAAGGTAGTTTGCGAATTAGTTTCACAACTTTGGGTACAGAACTACTCTCAATCTCTGCAATTTTCATGTTGTAACCCGCACAGCGTTGTAGACGTGGGAAAAACTTCGGATGTTCAGTATTCAACATCACAGGAAAAGCTCGTCCAGCAGTTTCATTGGTGTTACGGACAACTTCGCGGTCAAATTCTGTCGCATCAAGTCCCAATGAGGTGTAAAAACCAGCCCGTTCATGAACTGTCAGGGTGTGGGTAGCAAATACCGATAACAAGAAAAAGCGACTCCACAGCCTAGCTTTCCAGTTGTTCCACAGTTGCGGTTGAGAACGTAAAAGCGCCTTGAATATATCTCCGTGGCGGTTTTCGTCCTGACACCAACTCTCAAAATATTGGAAGATAGGGTAAAACTGGTTTTCTGGGTACTTTTCTAGATGTCTGTAGATAATAATGTAACGCCAGTAGCCGATTTTTTCTGATAAGTAAACGGTGTAGAGTACCCACTCAATTGGGAAAAATGTATAGGTGCGGGTTTTAGTAACATTCCCTAAATCTAGGGAGAGTTTAAAATCGCCCATTGCTTTGTTGAGAAATCCGGCGTGGCGAGCTTCATCACGCGCCATCAGTTGAAATATTTCCGCTAGCAGTGGACTGCGATTTTTCAGCTTGCGGGATAATTCTTTGAATAGCAAGAAGCCAGAAAATTCTGAAATGCAAGAGCGTTCCAAATACTCAATAAATGCCTGCCTTGCTTCACCCTCAATGTGTTCCCAAGACTGGTTAAACACCTCATCCCGAACAAAATGATGACGGTTGTAGTCTGTCTGCATTTCTGTCAGCATTGCCTTTAACTCCGTCTCCTGGGCAGATAAATCCAGGTTGGCCGCAGTTTCAAAATCTGTAGTGTAAAACCGGGGGGTAAGTACAGTTTCTTTGCTGGGGGTTTTAATTTCTGGCTTGGGTAGGGTATTAACCATGTGCAATACGGTAAGCAAGTAAATAGTCCTATAGTTATCAAGTTATAATAAATATGATTCTTTTGCTATGCCTTTTTACAATCCTTCAGTAAAGCAAGAAATGCCCTATATACTAGATCCGCTAAAGCATAAAAGGACTTTAGTTGAAAAAATTTATTAAGTTTTTAAACTTCTCCAAGTCAAATAAATTTATAACTACAGAGTCCTTTAGTAGATAAAATTACCTTTACTGAAAGGCAGTAGATTGTTCCTCTGCAATTTCTTATTTTGCTTGTTTAGCAACAGCAATGAGTTTTGATTGTGTTCTCTAGAACGATTCATTCTATGTGATTTCATCTTGCAGATCGTCAATGTATTCCCGCAGATACTCTGCAATCCGATCTTGTACCTCAATAGGTAAAGACTCCATCATTTCGATCGCAGTAATAATTGCTGCTGACGACATGGTGAATTGCTCTCACGCAACGCTTTGCTTTTAAAGCTAACTATAATTGACTTTAAGTAAGTCGGTGAGAAGAAACCAAAGTACGTTAAGTAATGTAAAAAATATTGAGATTAGTTTGTAGTGAGGACTTTAGTCCTCATTTGAGGGCTTCAGCCCTCACTACAAACCTTGAATTATTCCGCAGCTAAGTAAGTCGGTGAGAAAAATTCAATGGGGACTTTGATTCCAGTTTCCCCTTATTAAGGGGGGTTAGGGGGGATCGCTAAGTGTCTAAAATCACGGCAAAATACTTTTCAAACATCCTCTTACAACTACCAAAATCGGCATAACACATCAAGCACGGAATTAAACCGTATTTTTGTGTGTTTTACAACCCCATAACCGTGCGATAATGGGCTTCAATTTGCGCGACAGTTTGAGACTTACGCTTTGTCTCCCATTGACTGCGGTTAAATAATTCTTGTCGCAATTCATCAACGTTAATTGTTGTGACTTTCCGATCGGCAACAATTTGCTTACCATTCACCCAAACACTATCAACAACATTAGTAGGACGACCTAAAACTAATAAGCCAATGGGATCTGTACGAGGAAGTAATGATAAATTAGTGAGGTCATAAAGTACTAAATCTGCTTGTTTACCTATAGTAATAGAACCGAGTTTGTCTGCAACATTGAATCCTTTTGCACCTCCTAAAGATGCCATTTCTACTGATTGTCGGGGTGTAATCCAATGCTTATAATCTATGTCTGTAACGTTATGTAAAATAGAACCAATTTTTATCGCTTCTAACAAATCTTGGGAGTCGTTACTAGAAGCACCATCGCAACCAAAAGTTACATTTACTCCAGCCTGACGATATTTTAAAATTGGGGCAATGCCACTGCCTAAACGTAAATTACTTAAGGGATTGTGAACAACTGTAGATTTAGTTTCAGCGAGGATGGCGATATCATTATCATTTAACCAAACACAATGGGCAAGTGTTGTGCGATCGCTCAAAAACCCGATTTTTTTTAAATGTTCCACAGCAGTACAACCATACTTCTCTTGGGCGAGTTTTTCCTGTGCCCTGGTTTCGAGTAAATGGGAGTGACGACAAAGATTATAGCGATCGCTTAACTCAGTACATCCCACAAATAAAGCATCAGTACATAGTTGTATCCCCGTTGGTGCAACTAAAATATTTATACCCTCATCCGGGCGATGAAATTGTCTCACCGCCTCTTCGATAATTTCTAATGTTGCCGCAGTTGAGCGAAAATAAGGTTCATGAGTTTTTGCTGATTCCCCAGATGGGATACCTGCGCTGAGGGATTCATCTTGAATTAAGGGGGCGATAAAGGCGCGAATTCCAACTTCTCGGTAAGCGCGAGTTGCAATGGCGATCGTTTCTAACTCAAGTCCGGGAATTAATACCAGGTGATCTACTACACTCGTCCCGCCGGAAAGCAAAGTTTCTACCGCAGTACCCAAGGCGCTGAGATAAACCTCTTCAGGATCGAGGGGCGCAAAATCATATAATTCCGCCAACCACAATTCTAAAGGCAAAGCTGACATAATTCCTCGTTGCCACATCTCTGATGAGTGAGTGTGGGCGTTGAAAAAACCAGGTAGCAAAAGCTTATTTTTGCCATTTATGACAGTTCCGATTACTGGTAGATTAGGGGCAATGGCTGCGATCGCACCATCTACAATCTGTACATCTACCGTTGCATAATCATCACTGGCGGCAATTAAAACATTCTGGATAGTGAAATTTATCATATTTAACCTTAATTAAGTAATTGTATTTTGAACTGAATTTCAAGTTACAAGATAGAAAATGTTGTAGGATATGGCAATTTTATGAATCAACCTTTTCGGACATTGGGAGTCTCACCAAATGCGTGGACAGTGAATGATGCGATCGCAGATATAACTCGTCCTCAAAAGACCTCACAACCCGTTATTTTATCAACAGATACTAAAACTCTGCGCCTAGACTTGGCAAAAGCTGCCATCCTCGTCATTGATATGCAAAACGACTTCTGTCACCCTGATGGCTGGTTAGCGCATATTGGCGTGGATGTAACTCCGGCGCGTCAGCCTATTGAACCTTTAAATAACTTACTTCCAGAACTCCGTGAGGCGGGTGTGCCAGTAATTTGGGTAAATTGGGGGAATCGTCCCGACTTGCTCAATATTAGTGCTAGTTCGCGTCATGTCTATAACCCTACAGGGGCAGGTGTAGGATTAGGCGATCCACTGCCAAGCAATGGTGCTAGAGTACTGATGGCAGGTAGTTGGGCCGCAGCAGTAGTAGACGAACTAGAACAGATATCTGAAGATATTTGTGTAGAAAAATACCGGATGAGTGGGTTCTGGGATACACCATTAGATAGTATCTTGCGGAATCTGGGAAAAACAACATTATTTTTTGCTGGTGTTAATGCCGATCAGTGTGTGCTAACCACCTTATGTGATGCCAACTTCTTAGGATATGACTGCGTGTTAGTTAAGGATTGTACCGCTACTACTTCTCCTGAATATTGTTGGCTAGCGACGTTGTATAATGTCAAACAATGCTTCGGTTTTGTCACTGACTCCCAAGGAATTTTAACAGCGCTGCAAAAGAGTGAGGAGTAATTCGATTTTATATTTTAGATTTTCCTGCAATCCCAAATTCAAAATTGACTGACTAAGGAATATTTAGTGTTTAGTAATTAGTAATTCGATCGAATAGAATATACAACTCAATATTCAAGGCTGGGATTTTAGAAATTTTCATACCCATCGATAACCTTAGAGGGAATAAGTAAATGTACGCTAGTCGTTGTGTAATTCCGGTTATCAAATCTCCCAAAGATTACCAAGTATATCGCATCAGTCCCGACGACTCTAATCGATTAGCTATTATCTTTGATTCGATCAATGCTAATACTTCCTTGACTTGCTGTATAGAAATTTTTGATGTTGGAGGACAAACGCCGCCAAATCGCCATCAGTGGGCGGTGGAAATGTTTTTTGTCCTCAAAGGGGAAGCGATCGCTATGTGTGACGGCAAGAGTGCCACGATCAAAACTGGAGATAGTTTATTAGTGCCTCCCACCGGGACTCATTTGATTAAAAATACTGGTTCGACTCGCTTGTATACGCTAACTGTTATGGTTCCCAATGAAGATTTTTCGGAATTGATTCGCAGTGGTATTCCGTCGGAGTTAGATGCAGAAGATATGGCAGTACTGGGGAGACTAAATGCTTTAATGCCTTGCTAAGGGCTTTCCAAAAAATAAATTATTCATTTGTGGGATGGGCATCTTGCCCGTCCCTTGTATTTCTGGGCGGGCAGGATGCCCGCCCCACAAGAATCATCCCTTAATTCAGCAACGCCAGAATTAATTACAAGGGTTCAACGCCTGTAGAAACGGGATGAATACAACCTAAAAACAGTAAGCGTTCTAGAAGCCTTACCAAGGTACAGAAAACCGAGTGTTTTTTTACACCAATAAATGCATCGTTGATGCATTTATTGGTGTGATGGGCCATGGAAATTGGTGGATCTAATATTTTAAGGTTCAAGCAGCACTATTTTGTCAATTCCAATGTTACATTTTGTATCCTGAGATACAAAAAGAATGTTTTATTAGTTACAAAATTTTATCAAAATGCTCTAGACACTTGACCATACTTTAAGCAATCATTGTATTGAACAATACTAGAGCTTTGGTATATAGCTGTTCTGTTGCCTAGCGGTTTAGGAATAATACTTTTGAAGTTAATCGCTTGGCTTCAGATTTAGTTACCTATTTCGAGATGCCAAAGTATAAAGCCAAGTATCTTATCTTAAGGAGAGTTTAAAATGTCTCAGCAAAGTTTTGTCGAATACTACGAAAGTTTTTTAGCGCAACCAGGCAATTCTCAGTTGCGTGAGGCTTTGGATGCTACTGAATCAGGCGAGTTTGCAAGAATTGCTGTTGAGCAAGGCCAGTCTAATGGTTTTGAATTTAACGCTGATGACGTTAAATCTGTAATGGTTTCTGCTGAAAGAAAGGTTCTCGGTTTGTCAACTGCTTCTCCATCTGTGAATATCCGATCTATTAATAGCGTTAACGGTATTAAAGCAAGACCAGCTAACCGAGAATTATCAGAAAATGAGTTAGAAAGTGTAGCTGGAGGAATGGCTTCATCCACAGTTAAAGAGACAGTTATGTGCTGCTGGTAGCCTTGTTTTCAGGCTTTTAGTGTCACTACGAATTGAATGTAGGGACTGAGGGCGTTGCTAAATAAAGATATGTTTTCGGCTGACAAAAGAACAGAATAATATTTGAGATAGTGCAGTAAAATCGAAGAGAATTTCTCAGTATTTTTTGCCTTTCGAATAGCATAGTGTTTTCTGATATTGACGAGCCAAATATCTCAAATGAGTATTTCTTCTCCGTTTATCTTGGCATATTATATGTCCAAGTGACAATTGGATGGCTATCAGAATTCACCTCAATTCATATTAATATTTTCATGCAACGCCTATCTGATAAATAAATATTAAGGCACTTCCAAAGAAACAAATGAAGATGCCTAAATTTTGTTTAAAAAAGTAGCATTAACAAACAACACCAGTCTGATAAAAAGTTAGTTCTAAATTCATCTTTTTTCGTGCAACGCTAACCTTTTACTAGAATGGTTTTGATATCGCAATTTTCCAAATTACTAGTCATGACTTAATATGCTATGTGCTTAATAGGACATACTGCAAATCACTGAAATACATTAAATAGAAAGTATTTATTAGTACTCACAGTAATGGTTGGAGAACGAAACAAGCGAATGTGGCAAAATCTGAATGCTCCTAAGCTGAATCTTAATGGCACGTTTCGGGCTGAAAAACCCAATTCTACTTGGGAGAAGCTACAAGAACTTCTGACTGTTTTTGGCATCACGCGGGTTGCAGACATTACTGGTCTTGACTGCATTGGTATTCCTGTCGCTCAAGCGATTCGTCCTAACGGAAAAGCCTTTTCTGGTTCTCAAGGCAAGGGAATTTCCCTTCTGCTGGCAACGATCTCGGCGGCAATGGAATCTGTGGAGTCTTATCATGCAGAAAACCTCCCAGAACCAGAGATGGTTGCTTCCTATAAAGAAGTCTGCCGACATCACCAGGCAATCGATCCTAGCGTTTTAGAGCCAGGTAAGCGATCGCAGTCTTATCATCCCGATCTGCCGTTAGATTGGATTTGTGGAACCGATCTATTTACGGGCGAACCTGTTTACGTACCGCAGGCATATCTTGATTTAGACACCACAACTGAAAAACGCGATACTCATCTGTTCGGCACTTCTAGCAATGGACTAGCATCAGGAAACCATTTACTAGAAGCGATCGCTCATGGATTGTTTGAAGTCATTGAGCGCGAAGCTGAGTGGCGTTGGTGGCGTTTTCCTCTGGAGGAACGGATTAACTGCTTGGTTGATAGTCAAACCATCCAGTCTCCTCTGCTGCAATCTTTACTCTATCAAGTCAGACTTGCTGGGGCGACAGCCGTAATTACTGACTTAACCTCGACTATCGGGATACCTACTTATAAATGCTTGATTAGTGACAGCGAAAACTGGCATGGACGACCCACAGCAGCAGGCTGGGGATGCCACAGTTCCAAAGAAATAGCCTTAGCACGGGCAATCACTGAAGCGGCTCAGTCACGAGTAACGGTTATTGCGGGTAGTCGAGATGACATTCATCCAGATAGTTATGCCCTGGGACGCATCAGGCTGCCAGGTAGCCCAGCGATGAAGTCTAGCAGCAAAAGACCGATCGCCACCCTGATTGATTTTGAAACTCAGCCTGAACTGGCCTTTACCCCAACCTTTGCAGAAGAAATTCAACAAATTCTCGATTGTCTGAGCGATCGGGGATTTAATCAAGCTGTTTTCGTCAATCATACACGACCGGAGTATGGCATTCCAGTAGTGCATGTCATTGTACCGGGTATGCATCTCCCTTCGTCTTTGTAAAATTTAATATGCACTCAAATTCTTTGGAACCTAGTCAAATTCTCGTCTTTCTTGGCCCTACCCTATCCGTTACCCAAGCCAGTCAAATTTTACCGGCCCGTTACCTTGCTCCTGTGCGTTGTGGCGATATTCTTGCTTGTCTGCGGTTACAGCCGCGTGTAATTGCCATTATTGACGGTTTTTTTGACCAAAGCGCTTCAGTTTGGCACAAGGAGATTCTCTGGGCATTAGAAGCAGGCGTGCGACTATTTGGGGCCAGTAGCATGGGCGCACTCCGAGCCACCGAACTGGAAGCCTTTGGTATGGAGGGATTTGGAGCTATTTTTGCAGCCTACCGAGATGGACGGTACATCGGGGATGATGAAGTGGCGATTTTACATAGCAACCCTGAATCCCAGTTCCAACCCTTGACTGATGCCTTAGTAAACATCCGCGCCACAGTTAACTTGGCGGTAGACAAAAACATTATTGATGTGGCGATCGCTAATTTAATTATCAATTGTGCCAAACGGCAGTTCTTCACTCAACGACATTTGAGGCAAGCAGTGGCTGATGCTGAGGTGCGGGGGGGCGATCGCCAGGTTTTAGCCCAGTTTTGGGATTTTGTGCAAAATGGCGGCTATGTGGATCAAAAACAGTTAGATGCCGTTGGACTGCTAAAACATCTGGCTACTATGGTTGGAGAAAGCGATCGCACTGCTGCCAATAACCAAGTAAAATTTCAACTCAACAAGTCCATTTTTATCGAGGAACTTCAAGCCAGAGTTGCTATTCGTCCATTACGGACAACATATTCCTGGCTGCCTCTGGCCGAAAAAGTATCCCAGGAAGCCAGATTTTTAGGTAGGGTTTATATTCAATTGCGTAATCTTGCGGGGCTACTGCGTTGGTGTGATGCTGTAGCCCAACAAAAGAACCTGCAACCGTCGGAAGCTGATTTAGCTGACGTTTACAATTCTCAAATATTGGGGTTGAGTTCTCTTAATGAACTAGAGTTAGAGCCAGCCCTGCTTGAACGTTTAGGTCGGATTCAGGCTTTGCTCAAACTTCATAGCGGACATGATGCCTTTGCCAAACAGGTAGAGCAACTGCATGAATTCATCCTGACAATTGTTGATAAAGATATCTCCTTTGCGAAGGAAGAGAATAGTGCCGAACAAATAACAGTTAGCGCATTAGCGAGTTGTGAACGGAGGTTATACCGTCAGGTTGCTATCCTCTGGGCTTTAGCCGAACAGACAAACAGCCAATCTGAAGCGAGTTTGAGAATTAGTATTACTCAAAAAATTACGCAACATTTTTTCCAACAAAGGGGAGTTACTAACGAGGCTGAATTTCCAGCTTGGCTATCAAGTAACTCCTTCACTGAAGCTGAATTTTCTCAGATGATGGAAGCGATCGCGCGGCTAGAGGGATTTGTGAATGTACCCCGATGGTGGGGGCGAGGCATGAGCAATTATTTTTCAGTCAGTGAGTGCTTTCTTCCCGATGCTTTGAGGCTGTCTGGATTTTATCCAATTTTAAGCAAAATAGTTCAGTTGGCTGAAGGAACACAAAGCGATCCTGGGGAAGCCGAACTGAGAAAGTGGTATCAGGGAAATGCCTTTCCACAGGAATGTGACATTACCCAAGTGGCTTTTTGGCTAGATTTTAGCGAACCAGAAGAATTTGTGAAAAAACTGCAAACCCGCCTGTAAATAAAGCTTATGTTTAGCGCTAACTTTGATTTTGAGAAATTAATTCAACCTATCGATACCGTAACCTTCTTTAAAGAATACTGGGAGCGGCAATGCCTTGTTGTTTCAAGGGGAGACACAGATTACTATTCAGGTCTGTTTTCTATGAAGGATCTTGACTCACTGATTCGCTTTACTGGCATTCGCTATTCTGACTTTAAGGTATCGAAATTGGGAGAGGATTTGTCCAATCAAGCGGATAAATCAGGGGGGAAAGGCTCTATCGATCCCAATGCATCTCCTAGTATTTATCAATTTTATGATGCCTATAATCAAGGCAATACTTTGTGTCTTTTTCATCTGCAACAGCACTGGGAAGCGATCGCCACACTTTGCAGAAATCTGGAACAATATCTTAATCATCCCGCGAATGTCAATCTTTACCTAACCCCTAAAACTGCTCAAGGATTTCCTCCCCACTTTGATACACACGATGTTTTTGTTCTCCAGCTTTCTGGAACTAAACTCTGGCGCACATATAATTCTTACTGGGATTTGCCAATGCCAGAAGATGCTCGGCGATTACCACAAGAAGTACTGCGGGAACAACTGAACGCACCCACTCATGAAGTTGAACTCAAGCCAGGTGACTTGTTATATATCCCGCGTGGTTTTGTGCATGAAGCTAAGACTTTGGATACTTCCTCACTTCATCTTACCGTAGGTATTCCTGTTTATCGCTGGGTTGACTTGATTCAGGAAGCTCTCACATCGATTGTGCAGCAAAATGTCGAATTTCGCAAAGCAGTTCCCGTTAGCTTTTTGCGTGAGGATGATGCCAAGACGCAGACCAAAAATCAATTGACAGATTTACTCAAAACCTTTGCTAGTAGCGCCGACATTGACGATGCGGTTGAACGGCTGACGATTAAGTTTATTGGCTCACTGTCTCCACTAGCAGATAGCCATTTCAGTAAATTGGACGAATTGCAACAGATTGACTTGGATACCCTCGTTGTTAAACGCCAAGGAATGATTTGTACAACTGTCACCAAAGGGGATGCAGTGATGATTCAATTTCCTCAAAATAGAGTTGAAGCGCCAGCCTATGTAGAGCCAGCTTTCCGCTTCATTGCTGAGTCAAAAGCTGCATTTCCCATCAAATCATTGCCCGATTTTGCCAGCGACAATAGCAAAATCGTGTTGGTGCGCCGTTTGCTCAAAGAAGGATTGTTAACGATTGTTTGAAAATTTCCGAGTTAGATGCTTATTAAATTGGCATTTTAACTTATATTCAGGTGATGCAATATTACCGTTTATATCTCTCTAATAGTCAATTCTTATTGCTATTTTCTGCAAGTGTCACATCTTCATATATTTCTGCGATCGCACAACGAAAATCAACGCTAGCTAAATGCACTTCTTGTTCTTTTTCATAAGGGTAAAGTACCCACTGTCCTTGTTCATTGCGACGGAAGCATTCTACACTAATTCGATCTGGTGAAATTAGCACATATTCTTGTAGCGATTCTAAGTGTCGGTAACTAGCAAATTTCTTCCCTCTGTCATAACCTTCTGTTGACTCAGAAAGCACTTCAATAATTAAGGAAGGATAGCACTTAAAATATTCAAATTCTTTATCTCGTGTATCGCAAGTAACCATCATATCAGGATAAAAATAGCGATTTATGACATCAATTTGTGCTTTCATGTCTGCTATATAAACACGGCAACCACTACCACGGAGATGGTTTCGCAGCAGTACAAACAAGTTTCCTACTACAGTAACATGAGCATCACTTGCCCCTGCCATTGCGTAAACTTGTCCATCAATATACTCGTGTTTGATTTCACTAAATTTCTCGCCTTCTAAGTATTCTTCTGGGGAGATATAGTACTCACTTTGGCTAATGACCATTTTAGTACCTTAGTAGTTTTATCAAACATTTTAACCTATAGAACAAATCTAATGAGCAACAGCACCACCAGATGGTTTCACCTTTTTCAAGAATAAAACGGCAAGTCCACTGAGTAACAATGCAATGCCAATAAAATAGAAACAATCGTTAAAAGCCATCACAAATGCTTCCCGGCGGACAATGTTAGATATGGATGCGATCGCCTGATTTTGAGCAGTACTCAAATCTTCTCCTTTGCTAACAAAATACTGTGTCAATTGCTCAATTCGTTGTTGAGTTTCTGGATTATATAAAGATACTCCATCACCCAATCTATTCGAGTGAAATTGCTCTCTATTAGTTAATAAAGTTGCTAAAGATGCAATTCCTATAGAACCGCCCATATTCCGCATCATATTAAATAAACCACTCGCTGAACCGGCTTCTTTTGGACTCAACCCAGCAGTGGCAATAGAACTAAGTGGTACCATAATTAGGGGTTGTCCCATTGCACGCACAAATTGCGACCATCGTAATTGCTCTAATCCAGTTTCATTGGTCATTCCAGAGTTCATAAATGCACTGATGGAAAACAAAGTCACACCAACAGCCACCATTAAACGCACATCAATACGTTGCATCAATCTGGGTATTAAAGGAATAATAAATAGTTGGGGAATTCCAGCCCAAATTAAGACTTCACCAATTTGCAGCGCACTATATTTTTGAATTTGAGCAAGATACAATGGTAAAATATAAATTGAACCATACAATCCTACCCCTAGCGACACATTAACAATACTGGCTAAACCAAAGTTACGCCGAAGTACAAGTCGCAAATTTATAAATGGTTGTTTACGAGTTAATTCTATGAAAAAAAATAGCGCTATAAAAATTGCTGCTACTATACTTAAACGCACAATCAACGCTGAACTAAACCAATCTTTGCGGCTACCTTCTTCTAAAACAACTTGCAGGGAACCTAACCCAATCGCCATCGCCATAATTCCCCACCAATCACCTTGCTTCAGTAAATTAATTTGGGGTAGTTCTTGCTTAATTCCGTACCAAACGCCAGCTAGCATTAATACCCCTGGAATTACATTTATATAAAAGTTGTATTCCCAACCAAAATTTTCTGTTAACCAACCTCCTATTGTCGGGCCAATTGAAGGGGCAAAAACTGCACTAAAACCAAATGCAGCCAGTCCCACTGATTGCTTAGATTGGGGTAAAGTCGTTAATACAACTGTCATAGCGGTGGGAATTAATACTCCTCCACTAAAACCTTGTAAAGCGCGAAATAAAATCATGGAATTTAAATCCCACGCCCAAGCGCAGCATATAGAAAAGAAAATAAATAGCGCAGTATTCACTAACAGATAACGTCGTAAAGAAAAAACTCTTGATAACCATCCTGTTAGAGGAATAACTACAATTTCTGCTACGAGATAGGCGGTAGAAATCCAAGAACCTTCTTCTAGAGTTGCTCCTAAACTTGCTTGAATCTGTTGCAGCGAAGCATTAGTTATTTGAATATCTAATACCGCCATAAATGCACCAAGCATACTAGCTAATACACCAATCCAGGTTCTTAGCGGGACAAGTTCTGGTGGTGCTTGCTGACGAATTACACCTGTATTAGCCATAGTGTTGTTCCAGTTCCAAGGTTAAGTAACAAAATTATTATTAAATCTTATACCATGTCTTGGCAATTTTTATCCTAAGCTTTATGACTTATTACAATGCCTTTTTGCTCATAAATTGGACGCATTATTTGCCTTAAAGCAGGCAACTGTCTGCTAAAAACTATAGAGCCTAAAATACAAGCTATGCCATCAATAATTAAAGTGTTGGTAGCACCAATATGACTTGCTAATATACCACCTAATAAATTACCTATGGGAATCATCCCCAAAAATGACATTGTGTATAAGCTCATCAATCGCCCACGTTTGTCATCCTCAACAATTGTTTGTAAAAATGTGTTGCTAGCAGCAATTTGCAGAATAGTACCTAAGCCAACAAATAACATTGTAAATAAAGAGAGTGGTAAAAATCGGGAGAAAGAAAAGGCAATTAGACCAGTTCCTAAAATTGCTGGAGCTAAGGCAATCAAATTACCAATTCCTAAGATTGTTTGACGCGTAGCTAGATAAATACCACCAGTTAAGGCTCCAACTCCAGATGCCGCCATTAAAAACCCCAAGGTTTCTGCACCACCTTTGAGAACTTGTTCTGCAATAACTGGTACTAAAATAGTATTTTGTAGCCCCATAAGGCTAACTAAAGTTGATAGCAACAAAATCGAGCGAATTGGTGGAAAGCTAAAGGCATATACAAATCCCTCTTTGACTTTTTGCAAGGGATTCCCGTCAGATACCACATATTTCCAAGGTTTAACTTTCATTGCCAATAAAGCGGCGATGACAGCAATATAACTCAAACCATCTATTAAAAAACAATAGCCAGTTCCAACGCTGGCAATTAATAAACCTCCGATCGCAGGGCCAATCAATCGCGCACCGTTGATCGTGGTAGAGTTAATGGCGATCGCATTGGCTAAATCTTCTCTGCGTTCAACCAGTTCTGGCACAAATGCTTGGCGGGCTGGCGCATCTAAGGCGTTAATAAATCCTTGACACAAGCTCAAGGCGATAATGTGCCATACCTGAATCACACCAGTCAGCGCCAGCACTGCTAATGTTAACGATTGAATCATTGCCAAGACTTGTGTACCAATTAAGGTATGATACCGAGAAAATCGATCTACAAATACTCCACCAAAAGGAGCTAAAAAAAAGCTAGGAATTTGACTCGAAAATCCTACAACTCCTAGCATTAATGGGGAATTTGTCAAGTCATAAACTAGCCAAATCGTCGCAAGTTGCGTCATCCATGTCCCAATTAGGGAAATACCTTGTCCGGCAAAAAACAACTGGTAGTTTTTTGACCTCAACGCAGGTAATAGCGGTTTTTTCATGTTGGGTTTCTTTTATACCAATCTCCTCTCACAAATATCATTTCACCTCATCTTTATACGCCTCTCTATAGATGTAGGAGAATGTCATAGGCAGAAAGAGGTTTTTTATCTGTTTTTAACAATATAAGAAAGCAGTTGTTGCTGGAGGAACACTACACTTATCTGTGGGACGCTCTGTTACCACCCTCAGAAGGCAGGTTTAAGTCCCCAGTCCCCAGTCCCCAGTCCCCAGTCCCCAGTCCCTCTTTCATACTTGGCTGTGAAACTAGTTTCATCAGGACTGCCTTCTGCCTCCTTCACGCAATTTGACATTACTTGACTTCCACAGCAACTTCCGCAGACATCCCCGGAGTAATCCGCGATTCGTACCCTTGAATGCTCTTTTGGTCAAAAACTACTTTTACTGGGATGCGTTGGACAACTTTGGTAAAGTTACCTGTAGCATTATCCGGTGGCAATAGGGCAAATTGAGCGCCGGAAGCTGGCGAAAGACTATCAACACGACCAATAAAGGTGTGATGAGGGAAAGAATCCAGCTTGATTTCTACTGGTTCTCCTGGGCGCATTTTTTCTAATTGGGTTTCTTTAAAGTTCGCAATTACCCAATAGTTGTTATCGACGATCGCCATTAATGGTGTTCCCGATGCTACTCGGTTGCCAACTTCTACGTTTTTTCTACCAACTCGTCCGGCACTGGGGGCGGTAACGTTGACGTAGGATAGTTGCAATTGTGCATCTTTAAGCGATGCTTCTGATTGCGCGATCGCCGCTTTTGCTGCTTCGTATTGACTGCGTTTTACTGTTGTATCTTGTCCGCCTGCGGTAGCTTGTTGCAAGCCTCCCTTGGATGCTGCCAATTTAGCTTGGGCGTTGGTGACATTTTCTTGCGCCTGCGCTAATTGAGACTGGGCTTTGGCGACACCAACTTTGGCAGAGGCTAATTTAGCTTGGGCTTGTTCTACTCCCTGAATAGCGGCGTTTTTCTGGGCTGTAGCCACATCATAAGCTGCTTTAGCTGTGTCTAATTGCTGACGAGCGATCGCCCCTGATTGATACAATTGGTTGTAGCGATTGTAATCTGCTTGGGCATTTTTCAAATTCGCATTTGTTTGTGCTACCTGTGCTTGGGCGGCGGGAATCCCTGCTTGGGCTAGTCTGACTTCAGCTTGGGCAGCTGGTATCCCCGCTTGGGCTTCTTGTACTGCTGCTCGGGCTGTGGAAATTGCTGCTACCGCACCACTAACATCTCCTTGCGCTTGAGTTGTCTTACCAGTGGTAGTTTGTGAAGTTAAGGCAATATTTGCTTGGGCAGCTTGGGCCTGTCCCCGCGCATTTTCTAAAGCTGCTGCTGCTTGTTGTACCTTACTTTCATAGTCTCGTGGATCTAATTTGACTAATAATTGTCCAGGCTGCACCAGTTGGTTGTCATTTACAAGTACCTCACTCACTGTTCCGGGAATGCGGGTACTAACTTGGTGAATGTTTCCTGCAACAGTGGCGTTGTCTGTTTCCTGGTGGGTGGAGGCGTATTGCCAATAGTGATAACCAAAAGTACCTGCGGCGATCGCACCCACGCCTAATCCTGCCAAAATCAAACCAGTCGGTTTTTTCCGTTTTGGTTTCGCTGGAACTTCTTTCTCGATCTCAGGAGTCACAACAGGTGCTTCTGCTGTTGCGGATGTCTCTGTGGTTAGAATTTCTAAAGTCTCTGAATCAGGAATCACTTCTTTTTCTAAAACTGGGGTTTTGTGTCCGTTGCGTCCGTTAAAAGTATTAGCACCCATGATTGTTACCTCGCTTCCTCGTCGTTCAATAATTTGATTGATAATCGTTTATTTAGAATGCGTAATATTTCCTGAAAAAAATCTTATTTCCTTAGTATGCGTAATATTATCTCAAAACAAATCTTTACTGCACCTCCCCCAGTCGGGTGATTATGAGATCATCTTTAGGAAAGATTAGCGATCGCCCGGTTCAAGATTTGGGAAAATATTTCCCGATCTGCAAAGGAAACACCATCCATCGCTTCATCACGAATTGCTGCGGCGATTGGCGGTAAGATAGCTTCTAGTTCCTTACCTGCATCCGTTAGCCAGATTCGCCAGATGCGGCGATCGTTGGTGTCGCGTTCTCGACGCACCAAGCCGCGTTCCTCCATCCGATCTAGCACACCGGTTAAAGTCCCTCCCACTTGTTTTAGTTTGTCTCCAATACTAGAAGTAGGTAAACCGTCTTCTTGCCACAAACAGCACAATACTAGCCAGTGAAATGGTGTAAGTCCAAAGGGTTCTAGCCTCTCAGTAAACTTGCGTCCGAGCAGTTGTGAGACTAATTTGATTCTATAGCCCAAATTGTATGGTGCCAGATTTTGCTGCCACGACTCTAAAGCTGGGGAATGATTTGATGTAGAAACCATTTAGCAAAATACTTAGTGTACGTACTATTTTACATAAATTAGTCTTTTTTAGCAATAGTTGCTTTGTATCTGTCTTAGGGGGTAAATTGAATCAATTGATCCTCTTGAACAGTACCGATGATGCGGTGAGGTCTAGATAATCTAGGGGATCGATCGGCATAGATCCAAGCATAGCTCAAAGCTGGTATTTGCGAAATAGAGGCTACTGGTTGGACATGAATAGGAAGATAGAACTCAAACAGAACTTGGGTTTTCTGATCTATTTGGACATAGTAGGTAGGATGAGATTGGATAATTGAGGCGATCGCAGGTTGTTGTAAAAAAGTTCTCAAAACTGGGTTATAGTCACTTAACAGCCCGATGCTACCCGTCATCGCTAAGGCTAGCCAACAGGGAATTAACCAACCTGCAATCCAGTAACGCGCTGTGAGAAACTTTTTGCCAAAGTGGTAACGACTAATCCACACCACAGGTAAAATTAACCAACCTAAGCCCATAACCAAGGTAATAGTCGCAAACCTGCGAATATCAGAACTCCCCCAACAAAGAATGCCAATACTGCTTATAACAAGCAAAATACCAAGGCAACCAAAGCCGTAGCTGAGATTCCGAGGAAGATTCCTTATTGCATTACCTTTTTCAATAGATAATTTTGGGTGAATTCCTGTCTGATAAATATTGCCTAGCCAATTTAAACCCACAGATGCAAATAAAGCGATGAACGGATAAAGACAAAGACTATAGTGAGGGAAACGAGTGGTAAAAATACTAAGTTCACAAAATAAGACAACTGGAAAACCAACTAATATTAACTGGTAGCGATAAATAGGACGACGGAGAATCAGAACTAAACCTAAAATCCCGAAAAAAGCCCAAGGAAAAGATTTTAAGGGGATATTCCACATATAGAATAGTGGACTATTATGATTTTGATTCTCAGAACCTAACTGCACAACAAACTTGAGTAACTCCTCAAAACTCCGATTTCCGTAGTGCAACCAACTTAACCATAGCCAAATGCAAGTGGGTATTAAACCTACGAAAAAACCTAAATACAAAATTGGATTACTAAGATGACGATGACGGTGATGTTCCCAAATTAAATAAGGGAATAAAGCTATAATTGGTAAAAAAATCATAAAGCTTCTAACTAAGAAGCCTAAACTTAAACTTAACCCAGCTATAAAACTCCAGAAGTAGCGATATTTAGGGTGTATTTCCGTTTTGATTAAAGATAAAATAGCTAAAAGTACTAAGAAAATCATCGGGACATCAGGTGTACTTAAGCGAGAGTATTGTAGCCAGAGAAATTCAACACTTAAAATTGCAGCAGCTAGCCAAGCCAAATTTTTGCCTAGCATAATTTTGCCTATTTCATATACAAGCCATAAGCTAAAAATGCTAGCAATCATACTAGGAATACGCGCACTAGTATCACTCATCCCAAACAGGTTAAAAAAACTAGCAATTAACCAATAAGGGCCGGGGGTTTTATGATGTGCCCTTTCCCAAGGAGTTATCCAATTACCAGAATCAAACATCAAACGGGCACGCGAAGCATAAAGTGCTTCATCATGTGCCATCAGGCTATTGTGTCCAGAAGTAAATAGTAATAAGGGCAGTATCCAAACTAACAAACTCAAATAGGGTAACGATCCGACTAGGCGGATTTGTCGCCAAATATGCTGCAAAAAGTGTAATTTATAGAACATTGAATTGATAAAATTGAATGCCGCTATCTAGACTCGTTTATGTGTCCTACTGTTATTAAAATATGTTACATAGTGATTGTTGAAAAATACCTGGAATTACCGCAATTTTCCGAAAAAGTACTCCAAAAGAGAGATTTATGCAATTAAGACCGAATCAACGCCTGAAATTAGACGACAAAGACGATAAGCTGTTCTATGCCTATCCCCGCTTCGTCACTCATGTCGATGAAGGATTTATTCAACAGCTAACGGATTTATATCGCGATCGCCTCAAACCCAACACCCGCATTTTTGATATGATGAGCAGCTGGGTATCTCATCTGCCAGAAGAGATGCAGTTTGACCATGTGGAAGGACACGGACTAAATAGTGAGGAGTTAGCACGAAATAGTCGCTTAAATCATTACTTTGTGCAAAATCTTAACGAAAATCCGCAGCTACCTTTAGCAGATGGAGATTTTGACGCTGTTCTCAATTGCGTATCTGTTCAGTATGTGCAATATCCAGAAGCAGTATTTTCTGAAATTTACCGCATATTGAAACCTGGTGGTGTGGCAATTATCAGCTTTTCTAACCGGATGTTTTTTGAAAAGGCAATTCAAGCTTGGCGAGAGGCTTCAGAAGCACAGCGAGTGGAATTAGTCAAAGAGTACTTCGCCTCAGTTCCAGGATTTACAACCCCAGAAGTTATAGCTAATAAGTCAACATTACCGAATTTTTTACAGTGGTTGGGTGCAGCTGGAGGAGATCCATTTTATGCTGTCATAGCTTACCGTAGTTAGGCCAAATAGTCACTAGTACAACTTGACGGAAGGAAATCCCGCGACCATTTCAGATAAGGGGCTTAATACCATTTCTTTGCGAAGCTGGGCCAAATTCTCCTTTGCTTCTTATTTCTTTCTTTCTTTGTGCCCTTTGCGTCCTTTGCGGTTCGTTCCTCATATAGTTCGGCGCACCTTCAGACAGAAATGGTATAAGCTCCTTGTCTAAAAAACCATTGTGAATTGTATATTTATAGCGTGTATAGATGAATTATTGGCTAATGAAATCAGAGCCAGAAGCCTACAGCATTGCTGACCTTCAACAGCAAAGCCAGACTATCTGGGACGGTGTTCGCAATTATCAAGCTCGCAACTTTTTGCGCCTTATGCAGGAAGGAGACTTAGCTTTTTTCTACCATTCCAATACTAATTTTCCAGGTATTGCTGGGTTAATGCGTGTCGTCAAAAAAGATATTGCTGACCCGACTCAGTTTGAGCCAAAAAGTAAATACTACGACCCGAAATCAACTTCCGAATCCCCTCGTTGGCAAACAGTTGTAGTAGAATTTGTTGAGACTTTTTCTAATCCTATTTTGCTATCAATACTCAAAGAAAAGTTTAACGCTGAAGAGTTAATCTTAGTAAGACAAGGAAATCGGTTATCGGTGATGCCTGTTCCTGAAGCAGTAGCTTTGAAGATTCTGGTGATGAAAAACTTCTAAGTCAATAGATGTAAATCATTCGTAAGAATTCAGCACCCAGGAGTCTGAAGCCAGAATATATAAGAATCATATTTGATTTTTGAAAAAATATAAGTATTTGTAGTATTTGTAAGGTGTGTTAGACGGAACGTCGTAACGCACCATCCCAAGCTAATTTCATCTTGCTTATTTAACGCGAACTCACACCCATTGCACAGGATCTAATTGATAGTAACGTTGCAATTGCTCATAAAGTGCCGGATGCTTGGATAATAATTGGTAAGGTTTCTCAAAGAATGTCTCAGTCGCTACGGCAAAAAATTCTGCGGGATTTGTAGCACCATAGCTATCCATTACCGTGTTTACACCTTGTGAAACATCATTACAAAGTTGCTGATATGCTTCTGTCATCACCTGCGCCCAAATCGGATAATCTGAGTTGCGTTGCAGTATCGGAACTCCTTCAGCTTTGCCATCTTCTTGATCTAACTGATGGGCGAATTCATGAAGCACAACATTACGTCCATCTCTCCAATTATTAGTGTCTTGTTTCACCTGTTCCCAAGATAGTACTAATTGGTCAGTTGTCCACGATTCACCCAATCTTGCCACGCGCCTTTCTTCAACAACATAATTTCCAACGGAAGTTGTTTCTTTCACAAAATAAGCATTGGGATATACCAGAATTGAACGAAGTCTGGGAAAGTAATGTCCACGTTCATTTAGTAGGAGTAAACAGGCGACAGCAGCCAAGGTTAGTTTCATTTCCTCTGTCACTTGTAATCCTCTACAGCCAATAAATTGTTTTTCTGCTAGAAATACTTGAATATGTCCCTGAAGTCGTCTAATTTCATCGGGAGAAAGACAAAGGTAAATGGGAAGATTATTCTCAATAATTGCATTCCAAAGTGGCGGAAAAGGACGATGTTTGAGACGGTTTCTTCGCCTTTTGACTAAAATGGGATTGATTAAAATCCCAGTGATAATTAGCCCAATGATGAGAAAGGCAACTATTGCTTTAATCATTGACTTTGGCTCTACCGTACTTGTTATGCTAATAAATTCACAGTCTTTAAGAGGGAACAGGGGAAAGAGGCAATATTAAGAAATAATCTGATAAATAAGCTTGATTTCCCATGTCTAGCAAGCTTTTTGAGATTTTATCAGCTAAATTTAGCTTACTAGGTACTGAAGAACCTTGACTTTTGATTAAAATACTTATCTTAAAGTACTTTTAGTAAAAAAACATTCCATTGTAGGGTAGCACAGCTAGCTGTGTTAGCCTAGCGCGTACCTCATTAAAATGAAATCGCTATATGTGATGTTTTATTTTTTGCAAGTCCCTATATGTCGTCAAAGTCTAGAATATTCTTTGCGGCTAGCGATCGTCATCGGTTAATATGACTAATTGCGCTCTGGCTTCAGTTTTCACGTATTCAGTAATGTTTGACCTGTAAATTGTAATTATGCTAACCAGTGTTGACCGTTTATTATTTGTCCGGCGAGTCCCGATTTTTAAGGAATTGCGGGATGATTTTATTGTGCGGCTCACTTCAGTGATGAACGAACTGTCATTTCCAGCTAATTACACCATCTTTCGCCAGGGAGAAGAAGGGCGATCGCTCTATATTGTCGTGTCAGGGAGGGTTAAAGTTCACATCGGCAATAAACAACTTGCAGAGGTGGATCGGGGGAAATATTTTGGTGAGATGGCAGTATTTGATACTCAAACTCGTTCCGCCACTGCAACGACTTTGGAACCTTGCGAGTTTTTGGAACTGACGCAAGAGCAATTGTATGATGCGATCGAAGAAACTCCTGAAATTGCGGTGAATATCATTCGTGAATTATCCCGTCTGATTCGCAAGTTGAATGACGACATGAATATAACTGCATCAGGTCGTCATTAGTTATAGCAAAAATTGCAATTACTGCCAGCAACGAATTATGAGAGTAGTGATAAAGGTTTTGCTCAATTGGTGAAGGAACGTTTCTCAAAATGCTACTTTCACACATTCTTTAAGAAACTGTTGCGGAATTTCTCCACTTTCTCCCCAATGCAGATGCACATAAGAGGCGTGAACATTTGCAGGGAAACCCCATCCTTCGCATCCCATATTTTCGTCACAGTCGTAGCGAGAAGTTGCAAATAGCGGCTGAGTGGGAGTTATCGTTAAATGGGAACGATGAAACTCATGTCCGTAAACAGTTGTACCTGTCTTTACTAACAGATTATCTCGCAAAGCGACTGCACGACGATAGCCCAAAGTTAAACGCCCACCCATGACAGCAGATGTCGGTAAAACTCCCGCCATCGACCAAGATTTTCCCTCAAAATCGATAATTTGCTCGCATAAATACATTAATCCTCCGCATTCTGCGATCGCAGGCATTCCTTTCAAAATGGCTGTTTTCACTCCATCGCGAACGCTAGTATTTTCTGCTAGTTGCTGGGCAAAAACTTCTGGGAAACCTCCCCCAAAATACATTCCCTGCACATCTTTTGGGATTGCAGCATCTTCTAAAGGACTCCAGAAAACCAGTTCTGCGCCAAGCTGTTGCAGCAAATCGAGATTGTCTTGGTAGTAAAAATTAAAAGCGCGATCGCGGGCGACTGCAATTCTGATGGAGGATGGTGGATGAGGTAAAGAAGGGGGATGAGGCAGAGGTTTTGATTTTAACAGGGGTAATAAATGTTGCCAATCGAAGCAGTTATCTCCTAAATCGGCGAGGCGATCGATTAAAGCGTTGAGTTCGGGGAGTTCTGCTGTGGGAACTAAACCCAAATGGCGATCGGGAATTGTGATGTTATCTTGACGGCGCAGTACGCCGAGAATAGGTAATTGTAAGGGTTCTAGGGAATCTTTGAGAAGAGAGAGGTGGCGATCGCTTCCCACGCGATTTAATACTATCCCAGCTATTTTAATTCTCGGATCAAAAGATTGGTAGCCGTGAGCGATCGCAGCCACAGAACCAGACAAACGACTACAATCAAGCACCAACACCACAGGTAAATTTAACAGCCGCGCGATGTGTGCCGTACTAGCAAAATCAGTTAATTTTTGTTTTTCTTGCCCATGCCCCATGCCCAATGCCCCATGCCCAATTCCATCAAATAATCCCATCACCCCTTCTACTAGGGCATATTCACTCAATTGACTATGATGGGCAAAACATTGCTGAATGTAGGTTTCAGAAGTCAGCACCGGGTCTAAATTACGACAAGGAAGACCAGTGACGTGTTGATGAAACATCGGATCGATGTAGTCTGGGCCTACCTTAAAAGATTGTACCGAGCGATCGCGACGACGTAAAGATGCTAAAAGGGTAAGCGTGACTGTTGTCTTGCCCACCCCACTACGTTCTCCAGCAATGATTACAGACATGGATAATTGTTGATTCTTTAAACTAAATAGTCAGCTATATTAGCGGTATTAAATTAAATCAAAGTCAAGCAAAACATTAAATTATTTTTTTATCAAAACTACTGCTTTTATGTTATTGAGTAATGATTTTTTTATCAAGACGTTCAGCCAGCCATAATTTAATAATAGAATCAGATGTCACTCCTAAACGCTTGGCTTCATATTCTAAGGCTTCAATCATCCAAATGGGAAAGTCAATATTAACTCTTTTTTGCTCATAACCTGGACGATGTGCATTAGATAAGTCTATAAACTCAGTAATATCTTCTCCATTGTCGAACTTAGCATCAAATTCTTCAGCTTTCATAAATATTTACCTCCTCAGCACGAGAGCGACGAACGGAAATAATTCTTATTTTATCACTACGATAAGTAATGACTGCTGACCAATATTTTCCAGCAATCTTGCCAATAACTAGAAACCGAGGCTCATCTGTTGTTTGTGCAGGGATTTCAATAAAATTTGCATCTATCCAAAGTTTCTGTGCTTCAATAAAATCAATACCATGTTTAGTTTTATTAGTTTCACTTTTGTTAAGATCAAATTCAAACTCCATAATTTTTTTTAAAAGATACAAAATATTTTAATAACAATCTTCCCTATTTTATAAATTAAATTTTCCTAGCGATTCATATTCACTTTAATAATTAAAAAAATTCCCCCTTCCCGCATTGGGACGGGGGTAAGGGGGTTAGGGCTAAATTAATTCGCTAATTTGAAAATACTCGCTGTCACTCCCAGACTTTCTTCAAAAAGTGACTCGCGGCCCCAGCGTTGCACCTGCTGACTTAGCAATGCTTCCGCCTTTTGTTCCGAAAGTGAAGTCACCTGTTGAAACAGACCGGCAGATTGGGCACCACCATGTGTTTCCATCCGCATACAACCACCAGTTTCCGAGCAAATGACTGTACCACAATCTGCCTGGGGATTTGTCGAACTGAGGCGCAAGGCAATCAAGTCACCAACAATATCGCCCACATCAGCAACTGGAACTCCTGCTAATTCGGCTTCTACTTGTCGCTGATCTTGAGAAATGAAATGGATGCGAGTGATGTCATAATCACCACTTTCCTTTTCATAAGAAGCTGGCTGCCATTGCAGGCGACTTGCCAGCCAACCCAGAAATAGCAAAGCTTGGGCGGGGTTGCCTTTTTCGTAATCAATCGTAACGCGGTCAATTTCTTTGAGGGCGGCGCGACGCTTAGGAGAATCGTAGGCTTCAGCTGTCAATTCCTGCCATGATGCGAGGCGACGCCAGTTCAAATCAGCCAAAGGTATACCCGTTTCTACCAATTCCTCTAGGTGGAGTAAATCACTCTCTGGCTCGTTAAAGTTGCAAGAATCGACAATGACGTTATTGCAGATTGTGGCTAGGCGCTTGAATAGACCGTTGTTAGGGTCTGGTGTTGCCTTCCACCAGAGAAACTTCGGTAAGCCGCCAATCAACAATGCTGGAATCATGCCACCGATGCGTTCTAAGGCAGCAGCAGTTCCACTGAGAGTAATGTATTCGCAGCAAATCAGTGTGCTTGACGATTGCTTTTGAATGGGGCAATAGGCAGAAACTTGAGCCTTAACTCCTTCATCTTCGCCAGCAATAGGAAATAGCGCAATGATGCGGCAGGGGTTGCGGAGAGCGATTTCATCAGCAATTCTGGGGCTGCCACTATTTAACCCAGCAGCAGGATGTTCTCCTACAGTCCCACCTCGCTGACCTTTAGAGAATTCTTCTCGTAATATAGTCAGAGTTTCTAGTGTTGCTGTTCCGGTTTCAGGCAGACGGTGTTTATTTTGTACTTCCCGCAATGCTGCTGCCATCTGTGGCCCTAAAATCCCATCAATTGGGCCGCTATAAAACCCTAAAGCAGCCAACAAATACTGAGTTTCTTCTGGTTCGTAGACCACTAAAGTAAATGTTGTTGCCCTAGTAGCACTGGGAAGTCCACCGTCCTCGCCAGTTATCCCATAGCTTTGCCAAATTTGATTGAGTTCGGCATCTATTTCGTTAAGCGAAATATCTTTCGGTGCCTGGAGGGAAAAAATTGTAGAAGTTTGGGTAGGCATAGTAGTTTTGGATTTTGTCGTTTGTCGTTTGTCATTTGTCATTTGCCATTCGTCATTTGTTTTTGCTAGTGACTAATGACCAATGACTAATGACTAATATTTAGAGTCTGCGCCAGCGACGGCCATCTTGGTTAATTAAGAATTCTGCTTCTGCTGGTTCCCAAGTACCGGCTTCGTATTGGGGAATAGTCTTTGGATCGGTGGGTGCATCCCAAACGGAAAGGGCTGGTGTTACTACTTGCCAAGCTGCTTCTACTTCGTCCGCTCGTGTAAACAATGTTTGATCGCCCATCATACAATCAAGGAATAAGCGATCGTAGGCATCGGATGTTGCTTGGATGCCAAAGGAACCATAACTAAAGTCCATATCAACGGAACGGGTGCGGAATTCTGCCCCTGGCATTTTCACATCAAAACGCAGGGAAATACCTTCATTTGGCTGAATCCGCATCGTCAAAATGTTGGCGTTTGTTTGTTGGGCGGCAGATTGGAACATCCGGGATGGAACTTCGCGGAAGTGAATGGAAATCTCACTCACTTTTTTCGGCATCCGCTTTCCGGTACGCAAGTAGAAAGGAACACCTTTCCAGCGCCAGTTGTCTACCAAAAACTTCATCGCTACATAAGTGGGTGTGGTGGAGTTGGGGTTAACACCTGGTTCTGTCCGATATCCTGGCGCTTCTTGACCTTTCATCCAGCCGGCACTGTACTGACCTCGGACTGCTGACCGCGACAGATTGTGAACATCAGCTAAACGAGTAGCACGGAGTATCTTCACTTTTTCTGTGCGAATGCTGTCGGCATCCATTGCGTTTGGCGCTTCCATCGCTGTTAAGCAGTAAAGTTGCATGAGGTGATTTTGCAACATATCCCTCAGTGCGCCAGCGCTTTCATAGTAGCCAGCCCGGTCTTCCACGCCTACGGTTTCTGCTACGGTAATTTGCACGTGGTCAACAAATTGACGATTCCACAAGGGTTCAAAAATTGCATTGGCAAAGCGAAACACCAGCAAATTCTGGACTGTTTCTTTACCCAAGTAGTGGTCAATCCGGTAGACTTGATTTTCTTTGCAATATTTCTGTACCACTTGGTTAAGACTTTGGGCAGAAGCCAAGTCTCGACCAAAGGGTTTTTCAATTACTAGACGATGTTTGTAGGGATCTTCTAGCATCCCGCCGCTTCCTAGCTGCTTAATCGCTTCGGGAAAGAATGAGGGCGCAACGGAGAGGTAGAACATGCGATTACCTCGCGTGCCCCGTTTTTCGTCTAATTCACTCAGTAAGGTTTTTAGTTTTTGGTAGCCTTCGGGGTTGTCTATATCCCCAGGACTGTAGAACAGACCTTGAGAGAAATCTTGCCAGAGTTCCCCTAAATCGACATCAGGATGTGCCTCTTCCATGCCTTTCTGCATTTGTTCGCGGAAGTATTCATGGCTCCATTCTCGTCGTGCTACACCGACAATGGTAGTTTCTGGAGGAATACGCCGTTCTCGCCGCAATTTATAAAGTGCTGGCACTAGTTTGCGCCAGGTGAGATCGCCAGAAGCGCCAAAGATAACTATAATCTGGGGTTCAGCCATCCCTTGTTGTTGCAGGCCAACGCGCAAGGGATTTTCTAGCAGACTAACCATAGGAATTTTGGATTTTGGATTTTGGATTTTGAGATTGGGATTGGGTACTGGGGATTGGGTACTGGGGATTGGGTACTGGGTTTTGGGTTTGGGTTTTGGGTTTTAGGTTTTGGAAAATAGTATTTTTAATCTTATTCCCCAGTCCCTACACTGGTGACAATACCTTGATCTTGTCTTCTAAAGAGTTCATCAAGGACTGGAAGGGCTGGATGAATTTGTCAATACCTTCATCTAACAGTTCATCCATGACGGCATCGAGATCGATGTTGATGTCGGGATCTTTGAGGTTTTCGATCAGGGTGTAAGCTTTATCTACATCTGTTTCTAAGCGATCGCTCACGTTACAATGATCGGCACAAGCTTTAATAGTTGCTGGTGGTACGGTGTTAACGGTATCTTGGCCTACCAACTCTTCGATATACATCACGTCGTTGTAGTTGGGGTCTTTGGTGCTGGTACTAGCCCAAAGTAGCCTTTGTACTGTGGCTCCTTTTGCTGCCAACTCTTGCCAACGCTCACTTCTAACGATCTTCTTGTATTCTTGGTATGCTACCTTGGCGTTAGCGATCGCTACTTTCCCTTTCACAGCTTTTAACTTTGCTTCCACGGCAATATCATCAACGCCTTTTTTCAACTTAGCATCTATTTTGGCATCAATGTTGCTATCGATCCGGCTGAGGAAGAAGCTAGCGACTGAAGCAATTCTACTGATGTCTTTACCTTCAGCCAGCCGTTTTTCTAAGCCCCGAATATAAGCCCAAGCTGTGTTTATGTAGCTTTCTACAGAGAACAACAATGTAATATTAACATTCATCCCTTCGGATATTACTTGCTCTACTGCTGGCAAACCAGTTTCTGTACCGGGAATTTTAATCATCAGATTTTCCCGACCAATTTCTTGGAAATATCGCCGAGCTTCGGTTATGGTTGCTTCAGTATCATGGGCAATGGTTGGTGGGACTTCAATACTCACATAACCATCTAGTCTATTCGAGGCTTCATAAACTGGGCGTAAAATATCACAAGCGTTACGGATGTCTGCAAAAACGAGGGATTCGTAAATTTTGTCTATGGGTAAGCCAGTCCGAACTCCGGCTTCTATATCAGCATCATAAATGACATTACCTGCGATCGCTTTTTCAAAGATAGCTGGGTTAGAAGTAATCCCAGATATACCTTGATTTTCAACCATGTCTTTGAGTTCACCTGATTGAATAATGTCACGGGTCAAATTATCCATCCAGATACTTTGACCGTATTGCTTAATTTCTAGTAGATGATTGGTAGCCATAGGTAGTTTATTTCACTCCTGTATAGTGATGTTTCTAAGTAAAGTTGGCAAAACGCATTTATGCTTACTTTTGAATTGTGGCGTTGCCAATCACTTATCGCATCGGCCAGCTGAGATAATCCTTAATCGATCTTCAAAAAGCGCTACTTTGCATCCCCAATCCTAAATCACCATGATTAACGTTTAATTAATGGCAGATGAGAGGACAGCACCAAAGAAATAAAACATCTAAAACCCTTACGTAACAGTAACTACGAATTACGAATTACGAATTACGAATTATTTTCTAGTGTCCGTTCTGAATAAAAGACTCCACCTTTGCTACATCTTCTTTGCTACCAATAATTAAAGGTGTACGCTGATGCAGTTTTTTCGGTACTACATCCAAGATATTTACCAATCCTGTAGTAGCACGACCACCTGCTTGTTCAATCAAAAAGGCTAGAGGAGCGGTTTCATAAAGCAAGCGCAATTTCCCTTCAGGGTTTTGAATTGTACCTGGGTAAAGAAATACGCCACCTTGAACCAAAATTCTATGGATATCGCTCACCATTGCGCCGCTATAACGAGCGCTGTACCCTTCTGTGCGATGAACGTAGCGGATGTATTCTCGAATTGATTCTTCCCACTGCCAGAAGTTACCTTCATTTACGCTGTAAACGGAACCGTGGTTAGGAATCCGAATATTTTCTTCTGTGAGAATAAACTCTCCTAAGCTGGGATCGAGGACAAAGGAATGAACGCCCTTACCTATAGTATAAACCAGCATCGTGCAAGGGCCATACAGAATGTATCCAGCAGCGAGTTGCTTCCGTCCGTTGGTGAGGAGGTCGGTTGCCTTACCATCGCTATCATTTCCTTCTTGTTGGCGAATGGCAAAAATCGAACCCAAGCTGAGATTATTATCTGTGTTGGATGAGCCATCAATTGGGTCATACAGTAAGGTATAGCGACCAATAGGGCAATTTTCGGGGATATAGTAAGGATTTTCCATTTCCTCAGAAGCGAGGCGACAGACTAAGCCGCTTTGCTTAAACACTGAGATAAACACATCATTGGCGTAGACATCCATCTTTTTGACGGATTCTCCTTGGACATTAACTTCCCCAGTAAAACCAAGAACGCCTTCCATTAAACCAGCGCGACTCATGCGCCGTGCAACCAGTTTACCTGCCAAGGCGATGCGATTCATCAGCGCACTTAAATCTTGTGCATCTGGCGAAAAACTCTGAAGTTGCTGTAAAACGTGACGGGATAAGGTTGTACAATCACGATCTAGAGCTAAGTCTGTAATTTCATTGATAGACGAGTCTAAGGATTCTGGCGTTCTAGCCATTTTGATGTCCTCCGCAGCCACTAGCTGTTAATTGGGTTTTAGTTGTGTATGGCAACTTATGGTTGCTGCTTCTATCTTAGGAAGGTAATTTGAGAACTTAGATACGACTTTAGATAAACTAAAGAAATGAATTTTCAGTGACTCCTGCACTCAGAGCTTAGATACGTAATATTTAGTCTAATATATTACCATAGCTAGTCAGTATTTTATTTAAGTCAAGCAATTATAGAAAGTAATAAGTAGGTAGGCATATTTAAATATAAAAATAAACCTGCGATTGTCCCCGATGGGTTTTTAAGTTTGGGTGTAGAACGTTTTGTTGGAGAAAATGAGCGTTCTAGTTATGTACTTTGGGAAGAAGATGGTATTTCCCCAAAATTCTTGTTAGAAATTGTTTCCCAAACTTGCAATTTTGAATAGGAACAAAAGAAAGTAGATTATGCCTAGTTAGGCATTTTGCAACAGGAAGTCTGAGTTAGTTATGATATTATAAAAAGTCTTGGGCGATTAGCACAGTGGTAGCGCACATCCTTCACACGGATGGGGTCACTGGTTCAAATCCAGTATCGCCCACTTATTGACAGTAAGGTTTTCAGCTAACTAACTAATATCTCCTTCAGTCAAGTATGCCATTTTATGCCATTTTCTGAAAAGAGACTTTATTAAGTTATGTAAAATGTTGAGTAATTATTGACACTATAGTTTTCACTGAGTAAGGTTGATACAGCTTGTAAGTAATAAATAACTCTTGGGTTGAGTGTGATTAAGTTCATGCCCCTTGTGTTATTGCCAATAAAACTGGTCTGTTGGGTATCTCAGGAAACCACAGCAACAGTTTGACTAATTATGTTCGATCAAATTATTAATAAAGGATAGTAGCTAATGAGTAATTTTGACTTGTTTGCAAGAAGTGTTGTTGAAGATATGACTAAAACTGAGTATGAATATATTAGTAGTACAATAGAAGAAAAACTAGACTTAAATGGTTTTTTAATTCATAGAATATATTTCTATCAAAAAAGTAGTTTATATAAGGAAGCGCTCAATAATTTTTGTCGCGGAGGTGAGGGGTCTGATATTTCTGCAACTCAATTTAATCAACTAGCACTACACTTTCGTAGTGAGAGGTGGAAAATATTTTATGAGTTTGGTTTGTGGTGTGTAAATACTTATAAGGATAACCCACATTACTTTCATGAAAAAGCAGGAGTTGAGTTTGTTTGTAAAGCAATTGGTTGTTTAACAGCAAGTGATTCTCCTATTAAACTTACTGCTCAAGAAAAAAACTATGCTACATTCAGATTAATACTTAATGTATACAATATGAGTCCTAAAATGGCTGATTATACAGTAGCAAGATTTTTACGTATGATGGAAGAAATAAATGAATTAAACTCACTAAGCAACCCTATCCATTAAATAATCTACACCCTCCTCTTCATCGTAGTAAGTATTATTACTCTCTCTTCTCTTCCAGGCATAGGCAGCTAATGCCAAGCTCATAACTGTATCTGTAGGTAAACCTTTGTCATCCAATTTATAAAATCTCAATTCAGTTTTAAGTTGCTTTAAGCGGTCTTGCTCATCATAAGGAATAACAAGCTTACCTTTCTCTACAATCCCTGCGAGGTTAGATAGCATAAAAGTTTTGTGATTGTGTTTATTATTCTTAGCAGGTTTTTTAGTAGAGTTAATTGGAGTACACATTAATACCTCTTCAGGTGTAAGCTCCTTCTCTATAGTCTCTTTCAAATACTGACCAGCTAGAGCAGTGGCATCATAATACAAATCACCTGGGAATTGGTTTAACCTTCTTCTAATCCTTTCAATGGTTCCATCTTGGTCAAACAAGGGAGTCTTACTAATCCTCTCAAAAGCTACTACTCTCAATTCTCTATCAATAAATTGAAGTGTAGTAAGTACAGTTGAGTCACCATTAGTATCACCAGCTACGTCTACTCCAGTAAAAAATAAAGAGTTAGGCCCCCCTTTAGGCAAGTAAGGAAAATCAGGATGAGTGCCATTTTCAGGTAAACAGAATCCTGTAACAGGGTCATCAACTGGGAAGAAGCAGGTATGCCTTTCTCCTTTTTCTATTGCTAAATCAAGATAGTTACCAGCAAAGAATGTAGAACCATAGTTAGCAAACTTGCCATAAACCTCCTCCCTTATTTGAGCCTGGGTCATATTGACCATGTTGGCTTGAATAGTTTCAGGGGGATTGACAGGATTATCAAACTGAGAAAACTCTGCGATCACAACTGAGTTATCTTTTTTAAGTCTTCTTTCTTTAAACTCAGCCCATAACTTTCTAAAGTAAATAGCTCCCTGCCCTGCAGTTTCTCCTTCCCCTTGAGGGGTAGATATAAAGTATTTACGTCCAGAAACTTCTGTTCCTCGGACATTAAGTATCTTCATCCTTAAATGTTCTAAGGCATACTCAGACGCTGACTCATCTAGTGTGGCTATGTCTAGATAGAAACCTAGAATAAATCTTCCTCTCTGAACAGTAGCTTGAAACCAAATAATACTATTTAAACAAGTTTCTACAAAAGGTTGCTGTCCATCAGAGATATGCTTAATGAAGCCTATACTAGTCAGGAAAGGACTATCATTAACTAGGTTGATTATTTCATCCTTTACTAACTTTGCTTGCTTCAGAGAGGGCGCACAGTTAATGGATTGAAACCTTTTACTATAGTCACCATAGAAGACAGAAGTAGTAGGACGCTTTCTATAAAATAAAAACCATAAATGCATAAGAGCAGTAACAAAAGTTTTACCACTTCTACTACCTGCCTTTAATATTCCTTCTTGAGCATTAACAGATTGCCTTAACCATTGTCTTTGCTTAGGGTGTCCTTTAACTAGTTCACCTGTTTCAGGGTGTAAACGTTCAATTTCATTTAAGTATAAGTTTACCTTTTCCCCTAAAAAGTATTTAACAAATAACACAGGGTCATTTGCTCCAGCTAAGAACTGTTGTCTTAAGGTTTCTGACTTTAATATACCTTCTAAATCTGATGGGATAGCACTCATTAGTCATCATCCCCTAATTCATATTCAACTTCTATATCAGCAGGTTTAAGTGCTAATAGGTCATCTAATCTAGCATCAGTATTAGCAGATAAGTAACCTCTAACCATATCTTGAATTAACACTTTAGGGTCAACACTTATTTGTTCATATAAAGACTGAAGAATAGATTCATTCTCATTCTTATCACGTAATTCTTTTCTAGTTTTTAAAGTAGAGTTAATCTGAGCTTGATGAGTTTGAATAACTTTAGATATATCAGTGATAGCTTTACTTAAACCATTAATATTATTAGTTAAAACTTCTAGTTCTCGTGGTTCTCTGCGCTCAGAACCAGATAGTAAATTAACAGCAGTTTCATACCTTTCCATTATATTTGATTGATGCTCAATTAGTCTGCCAAGCATAGCATCACTGAGCATTAAGCTATCATCTAATAAAGTTTCTTTATTATAATCAGTAGCTAATAATTCTTTTCTTTCTTTACTTGATAGTGACTTTATAGCTCTCATATCTTGATATTTAATTAATTTAGAATTTAAACCATGAGTAATCTTAGCTTTAGCTGCTTTACCTCCATGAGCTGCA
The DNA here is from genome assembly GCF_002245975.1 of Nostoc sp. 'Peltigera membranacea cyanobiont' 213. Classification (NCBI taxonomy): domain Bacteria; kingdom Bacillati; phylum Cyanobacteriota; class Cyanophyceae; order Nostocales; family Nostocaceae; genus Nostoc; species Nostoc sp. 'Peltigera membranacea cyanobiont' 213. Next base: position 38,470 of record NZ_NOLI01000025.1, read on the forward strand.
CAGCATTTATAACCAAGCATTACATTATTTTTACATTGTGTATTATCTTTTTTAATAATAGAACATCTAACTGGTTCCTCTCTTTTACCTGATAGATATCTATGCTTATAAACTGCACTTTCTTTATATGAAGACAAAAGATATCCTCCAACTATTTATAATTAAAGGATATCATATTAATATTTAACATAAATAGGATAATTACACCCTTACTTACTACTTATAATTATTTTAATTTCCTTAACATCTAACTCAATTTCAGTTAATTTATCAATTATTCTAATGTGGTCAGTATTTGTGTCACGTTCTAGAGTTATTAGATTTTTTTTTATCTCTTCTGAGTTAGAGTTAATAGCTTTAATAAAACTTTCTTGAGTGGATAAATAAGATTTTAAACCTGGTACTACACTTGTTAATACTAGTTGAGTAACTTTCTTACCTAAAATGAATATACCAAAACCAACAATAGATAAGGTTACTAATACTGTTAAAGCATTACTAGTAACAGAGCTTAAACCTATTTCATATATATCTTGCTGGATATCATGTTTATTAACTTGTTGAGTTTCAATTATTTTATTTAACTTTTCTGTAGTATTTACTGTCATTAATAAACTCCTAACTCATGAACTAAATCTACTAACGCTTGAATTTCTTCATCAGTGGTAGGTTGATTATCAATTACATATTGGGTTTGATTATCAGAAAAACTTCCTAAACTTGAGTCATACTCAGGAAACATTAAGTAGTAATCTTGTATTTCTTGTTCTAATTCAAAAGCATTAGCTAAAGCTTCTTGTTCAAGTGAATACTCAAAGTATCTAGCTAAAGCATTGTCAATCCATTCTTGATTAGGTAAAGTAGCAGTTAAAGTTACAATACCAAGATTAGAGCAGCTAATAAGATAGTGTTTATCATTATCAAATTCATCTACTTCATAACATGGTGCTTCTGGGGTTCCAGTCCAAACAAAATAAATACTCATAAATTTAAGCTGATTTAAAAAACATAATTGGATAACCAGTAGTAATTTCAGTTAAAGCATCAATTGGTGCAGTGGTAGGCAATGTGGCGTTTGCATAAGTTAAATTATTTCTATAGCCATAAGTTGTAGTCGTAACTCCAAAAGTACCACGACCTAAATAAAAGCTAAATGGGGGATTAGAAGTCTCAGCACTAAGAGATGAAGTTCCACTATTAATGTTAAGAGCTTTCCAATACCAGCCAGGTGTCAAAGTAATAGAAGTAGGGTTATAACCTTTTTGCCCAGCAGTAGTAGCTAAAGTAATTTCAGTACTACTTGTTATTAAAGTGTCAGGTAAGAAATAAGTAGAACCAGTAGAATAAATACCAAATCTAAATAAACCTGTACTAGTAGTAAGAGTTTGATTAAAAGCTAAAGTACCAAGAGTTATAGTTCTACATATTTGAAAAGGATAGTAACTTACTGTATTAGTAGTCATTGTGGTGGTAAGTGCAGTATAGGCATCAAACAAAATAGTATCTGTATACCAATTAGCTTGTATATAGCCAGGGTGTAAAGCACTTTCACTAATTATTTGTTCACTATTATTTAACTTAATAATGTTTGAACCACTTCTATTTAAAGTAGGTCCACCTTTACCTACTTTAAATGAATCCTGAGTAGTACCTTTAATATCAAAATAAGAAGCCATATATTTTATTATCTTTATTTATAAAAAGTCATTAGGGTAATTTTTAATTACCCTAATGTTAATGTCACATAATAGTTAAATTATTAAGCAGGATTGCTGTAATAAACTAGGACTCTTGCAGCTCCAGCAGTAGAAGTAGAAGCAGCATAAGTAATAATCAAAGATTCCGAAGAACCATTAGCAGCTAAACTAGGAACAGTAATATAAGAGTCACCAGCAGTACCATATAGATCAACAGCATTACTTCCTAAATACTTAGAAGTAGTACCTGAAACACCTATGGTCATGGTGGCAGTTCCAGTTGCCCAAGCTGTATCAATAACTACTTCAACTCTACTAACAACAGCGTTAGCAGGTAGAGTAAACATTGTCACAGAAGATGCACTGTTAAAGGCTAAAGAGGTTGTATCAACTAGTTGGCCATTTGAACTACCACCACCTGAAGGAGTTGTCCAACTAGCATTACCACTACCATCAGTCGTAAGTACTTGAGAAGGTGAACCAGCACTGGTAGGTAGGGTTAAGGTATAGTTAGCTGTCATACCTGAGCTAGGTCTAGCTAGGGTAATCTTCCAATCTGCGCCACTAGCAGCAGCATCACTATTAATAACTAAACCAATATCATTAGTTGATTCAAACTGAGATGCAGTTACTTTTGTAAAAGCAGAATCAGCAGAGTTTTTAACTTGTAAATCACCAGTAGCATTCTTTAATCTAACACCTGCTTTTTCAATTTGCAAAGAAGGTTGAGAAGTTGCTTTTAAATCTAAAATCTGAGCCATAATATTTATTAATTAATTTTATTATTATTTACTTTCAATTATAATGTATCCACTGCCTTGACTTGCTCCAGCACCAGGAGTTATTAATAAATTAATTGGTGTAGCTGAAGTATATTTGTAAGCAGGATTAATGGAATATTCACCTGTTTCACCCAAGAAAACTTGAGTGTTGTTAGCCAACCTGTTTGTTACTACTGAATCCCCTATTGAAATAGAAGCACCAGTTCCATTAAAAGGAACTAGTATCACTACAGTTACAGTTAAAATTATTTCATTTATATCTGTAGTGTAAATTAATCTTGATGTTACATCTGCATAAGTAAAATATATATCTTTTTCAGATGTATCAACTGTGTCATTTGAACCTAAAGCTAACACATCCCAATCAACACTATCTGAGAAAGGTGTTTGAGTTGTAGTTTTATTTGCTCTGTAAGAAGAACCTAAATAACTAACGGCTTGATTCTTTCTATATGTTTTAGTATTTAACCAATCTCCTGCCCATATTACTGATAAACCATTTACGAAAATAGTTTCATTAGTAACTTTATCAGGAGTAATTTCTATTGCCATTAAAGAATAATCTCCATACTATTATTCATATTAATTACTATGTAATTGTCCAGTTAGTAGAAGTTCAGTATTAGCTTCTAAACCAGTAATTACTATTTTTATAAGAGAAGTATTAATTAAAGAATAACTTTTTACTATTGCATTATCTGTTAATTCTAGACTGACATCTTCCCATTCAATATCTACAAGTTCTTGTAATTTGAAAGTAATATTAGCAGAAGCTACTATTGAAATATCTAATCTCTTATAATTAATAACTGGTATTGAAGCTTCATAATTACCTGTTTGTAATATAGAAGGAATACCATAATCTGAGTTAGTAAAATCTTTAACAATTAAAGATACAGTATCTTCTAAATCAGTTGCATAGTAATCTAAGTAACTAATAGTAAACTGTCCTGCTGAAGTCCATGCTCCATTAGTTGCAGTTCTTTCAATAAGAGCAGCTTTATTTTCTAGTTCATAAGCTCTATCAACTTGCTTTAATTCAATAGAAGATAATCTCTTCTGATCGCCTATAGCTAAAGCTTTATCTTCTTCTCTAGCAATCTCTTCTAACTTAGCATTCTTTTCAGCTTCAATAATTGCAAGTCTTTCTGCTAATGTTAATTGTCCAGATGTATTAGCAGTTTGGGTAGAAGAAACTTGTAACTTTTCTTTCCAAAAAGCAGAAGCAGTTATCTCATTAAGAATATGTATCCTTAAATAAGCAAGAATTAATGTTTCATAGTTAGATTTACAAGCAGTGGTTAATGCTTCATTCTTTTGAATATCTAAACCAGCAGCAGTTTGTAATTTAACTACAGGGTCAGATACTAAAAAGTATTTAACTCCAGCAGCTATAGTACTAAAAGCATCTGAATGATTAGCAGTTAGTATTGTTAAATCAGTTACTAATAATTCAGAGTCACTAGCTTCATCATTTATTACTACCTCTAATACAGGATTACCTGTACCCACATTTCTTTCAGCTAGAGTATAAAACTCTTGTGACTCACCTAAAGTAGTTCCTACTAATCTTATTCTGGTAGAATCATTATAAACCGTTAAATCAGTATTAAAAGTAGAATTCGCATTTATTAGACTAGTTAAATTTGCAGTTACATTTCCAACAGTGGCAGCAGTAGCTACAAAAGAAATAGTAACATTATTATAAGTAACAGAAAATCTATTACCAATAGTTACTTGACTAGGGTTTAAATAAGTTATTTGAGCTGTTGCATCTATTATAGTTGTGCTAGGTAAAGGACCTATGTCTACTAATCCTTTACTAACTAAATCTACAATAGAAGCAGACGTAGTTTTCTTTAAAGTATCCTCATCATATTGAGCACCATAGACATCAGATATTTGAGGTCTAAGGTAAGTGCTTTCAAATAAATCCCAACTAATTGATGTACTCATATTAATATTTATATATAACTAAACATTATCTTGAAAGTTAGCCATTAATTTGTAGCCAACCTTTTCCACATTCATATACAATCCGCCTTTAAAAGTTTTAGATAAAAAATCAGGTTGCAATAATAGTTTTAATTCAGATTTAAAATAGTAACCATTTCTTTTTAGTAATTCTCTATTCTTTTCTTTATTACTAATTAATTTAAAACTAATCTTTTCACTAACTGTACCTGCTTCTTCATCTACTATTAAATCAGAATAGGCAATAGCTGCATCAATACCACCAAGACTAGTAGGATCTAAATAACCAACCAAGCCAGTTTTATAAATAAGGCTACCAGTTCTAATTCCTCTTCTAATATTATTAACTTCTTTAGTTTGAAAGAGTGTAGTACCTGTAGCAGAGTCAGTGGCATTTATATCATAAACTCTATAATCTTGATTAGGTAAAATTTTAGTGGTAACTGCTGTTATTAAATCTCCATCTTCTGATGTGGTATAGCCTTTAATAATTTTAGTAGTAAATACTCTCTTTTCTTTTCTAATAGCAACAGCTAACTTGGACCAAAACTCAGGGTCACTCTTCAATTGTTTTAATAAGTTATCAATATAGCTAAGAACTTTAGTTGTCTTTTCAGAAACAATAGCTATTCCAAATAAACCTATACTATTATTATACAAAAGATAATTAGCTTTGTAGTTTCTTAGTAGAGCGTAATTACCTTCTGGTATTACCTTATCTGTTTTAGTGTTGCCATATATTATTGTATAAAGGTTATCTATAATATCTGGACTTAAATTAATTTGAAGTAAGCCTGAGTTTAAGTCATCCATTAGTTATGTAAAATTAAAATCAAAAGTTCCATTGAGAGAAGAAATAGTAGTAATAGAAGCAGGTTGAGCAGAAAGTTGTATAACTAATACTCCCTCTTCTAAAATACTATTCTGACCTACTTTAAATAATTGTCTATTATTCTTTAAATCTAAGAAAGGTATATCAAATCTCAATTCATAAGAATTAAGTTTATTCCCATTAGGAACTTGAGGATACCAGTAATAAGGTATTGTAGTAACTAGTAAAACGTCAGCAGGGGTAGTAGAAACAGAACCTGTAGGTAATGTTGGTAATTCTATTCCTGGGCTAATCTGAGGGCGTTTAATGCCTTCTAATAAATAACCAGGTAAAGCCCAAGCTCTTTGAGTTTTCTGAATTACTCTAGGACCATTAGAAGAATTCTCTACTTCTTTAAATCTAACAGCAGCATCATCAATAAAATAGTTAATACCAGAAGTAATATTACCTTTGTAATCAACAGCTAGTATTCCACTAAACTGAGATATTAAATGTGATAAAGAATTCCTCCTTGCCATTAACTCATAGTGTTCAATGGATGTAATTAAACTCATACTGTTATACCTGCTATATCTAAAAGTTTTTGAAGGACTGCAATATCTATATCTATTCTGCTTGAATCCCCACCTGAAAGAAACCAAAGCCTACCAGCAGGAAGATTGCTTTCTATATCAAAGTTACCACTGGTAATAATTTCATAGGTCTTAACACCAGAAGCTATAACATTTTCTATAGGTAGAGTAGAGTTATCAAACTGTAAAGCATCAACAGTATATGTTTCAAAGTTACTAACTGATCTAATATTATTAGAATATTGCCAAAACTTTAAGCAAGTAGATTTACAGTAATTAATTAACTCTTGTAGGAATGCACTAAACTTAACTCTAAAGTAATATACAACTACATCTAATCCTCTAGCATCTGCTTCTGTTTGAAATTGAATTAATTCAGCAGAAGTAGGTAAAGGAATAATTCTATTATTTATATAATCTTCTAAGTAATTAAAATCAAGAGGAACTTCTCTTACTGTAGCTGCACTAGATTTAATTTGACTTTCTAAAAATATTCCACTAGAAGGCAATGTATAAGGCATTAACTTCCATTTATCTACATTGGTTCCAGTAAAGTTTACTAGGCCAAAAGCAGAGCTAGCTATAGTATCTGAGAATGTTACATTACCAATATCAAATGCTGCAGGAGAATAAGTAGTCCAGTAGGCATCAGTATAAGTTGGACTGTAACTATTATTTACATTTACTCCATTATTTAATTGAGTAACAATAGATTTGATTGTACCTTTAACATAAGGAAAGCCAACAATGTAAGGTCTCAAAGTTGTATTGTCTACTACACCTGAAGTTATTTCTAAAGACCTAACTCCTTTCATTGATATAGGAGATTCACAAGTACCATAACAAATTGTTCCACCACCTGAAGTAATATCTATTACTTCAAAGTAACCAAAGTTTAAAGGTGCAAGAGCATTTGTTCTATACTGTAAAGGTAATAAAATCATTGAACTACCATTAAAATATTTAGCAACATTATTTTGGTAGAACCAAGTTTTTACAATACAAGTTTTAGAAACACCACTTTTGGTAATAGTAACTACTTCTACCTCATGTCCTTTCAAAGGTCTACTAACTACAAAAGAACTTAAATCATAACTAGAGGATTTAAAGTCAATTGATTTTACTTTAGTAGGGAAAGGAGAATCATTAGTAAAACAACTATCAATATTAGCTTGAGCATTGTTAGGTGTATAAGTACCTAATAAACTAGGATTAGTAGAAGAAGAATAGTTTGAAATATTATTTAAAGCTGTAACAAAAGTAGGATTAGTAACACTATTAATACTAGAATTAGTAGTACCTATTTGTCTCCAATCATAAAACTTATTAGGACCTGTAGCTGTTTGAACTAATTGATTTAAAGCTGTGATAATTTTGTTATATTCAAACGAGGAAGTATAATTAATTCCATCATAAGAAGAACGTATCTTAAAATTACTAGGATAGAACCAATTAAATAAACCAGCTTCAGGTGTTGCAGGATCTGCTGTTGCATAAGGAGGGGGTATTAAAACTGAATCTATATCTACAGCACTATCAAATAATAGTTCACATTTAATAGGTCCGCCATACAAAGCAGCTATACTTCCAACAGGTAAACTTGTAACAAGATTTGCAGATACATCAGCTACTTCAAATAGAACTGAAGGTATATAAGGAAGTAGTGATATTTCTCTAGTACTTCCTGCTGTAGTAGCTCTTTTAATTCCTGGGTCTGGAGTTGCTGAATCGTATCTACCTTGTGTAAAAGCTCCACTTAATGTACTACCATCTATAGTTCCAGAGTTTAAATTACCAGTAAATTTTACTTGGTACTCATCAGTGCCTAATAATTTATTTTTGGTTACAACTGTAGAGCTTAATGGATTTGAATAAGGTCTTTTAACAGATTTACACCAGTGATAATAAGTTCTATAAGTAGCAGCCCATAATCTCATTAAACCAAAAGGATTAATATTATTTCTAACTAATCCTCCAGCTACCCACATATCTATTAAGTCATTAAAGTTAGCTGGATTACCTGCTTGATTTGATAGTCCTACTGAACAACCAGGGGTAAAACTAGTGGTGGTATTACCATTTGATAAAGGGGTATTACCTGTTGTTAATATAAAGTCTTCTGAATTGGGATATCTTTTTATAAATTGAATTACTTTATTTTTATGTAAAGGATTAGCCATTTGTTTCTTAAATATTATTTATAAGGGGATATCTAACAACCCCCTTAATTATTAACTCTTATACAGTAGGAGTTGTATAGGAAGTAGCATTCAATTGAAGTACAGCAGCAGCACCACGATGGTTTGCAGCATAACCCCAGCCTTCACTCATAACAGTATTTTCCAAAGCAAAGGTAGACTTAACATCAGTTTGAAGTCCAGCCAAGGAAGCTACTTGAGGTTGACGGCTTAGTAAAGGTGTGCGATTAGCTCCACCATCTGCACCAATACAAACTGCATATCCAATAGGAGCAATAGGAGTTTTAATAACAGGAACATTACTAACAAATCCAACCAAACCTTCAAAAGGAGATAGTTGACGTTGGCGTTCACCATTAGCACCATCAGTATTGATTTGAAGGTTACGTCCTAACTGATTTTCAGCAGGCACAAATCCTGTCAAACTTTCAAGCGTATAGTCATAATCTGATACCCAGATTTCAAGGTTACGGAAACCATGATGACGTACTTTGTCAATTAACTTAGTACGGATTTCAGTAGGTGTAGGAGCACCAGCAGAAGCTACAGCATTGTAATGTTGTAAGTCTCCAGCTTGGAAGGTATAACCATTAATAGCAGGAGAAGCTGTGCTTGTATCACTGTTATAAAAGGGTAAGCTGGTCGTTTGATACTTGTTAGTAGAATCAATGATTACTCGGTTAGCATTGCTAAACAAAGCTTGACGCAAAGAAGAGAACCTAGACTTTTGAAAGCTGGTCAGTTTAGATTGAACATAAGCTGCAACTTCTTCTGAAGTCATCAATTGAACAGCTCTCTTGGTCAAAGTCAAAGCAGTGAAGTATTCTTGGAAAGGAATTTCTTGCGTGTAATCATAGACAGTTTCTCTAGAAGTAGGTCTAGCTGCTTCTGTATAACTTTCTAAATCTTCACCATCATATACCTTTACAACTTTCTGAGGAGTAGAAACATTCTCTACTAGTGGACCAAAGAAGCGGGTGTTCATATCTGTATAGAACTGCAAATCTTGGTCTAGTTCACGAAGAATACTAACAACTGAAATATTATCAACTGTTACTAGTTCAGCATCATTAGAATTTAATTCACCAAAAAAGGTCGTGTTATAAGTCATATACTTTTAAATAGTTTAATTAATAATATTAAAGTGAAATTTTAACTTTGTTAGCGGTAAGAGCAACACCAACTTTATTGGTTCCAGTACCAGCTACAATACCCGCAGCTCCAGCAAATACTGCTGTGCCAGGTGTAAGAGCCAAGGAGGTACCTTTGTTTTCAATAATGCAATTACTTTCAACTGCAACAGTTGTACCAGCTTTGCGGGAATGTCTAGCTACTCCAACAGGAATAGTAGAAGCGGTTGCAAGGATAGCTAGACCACTTGAGTTAATAGAAACTACTGAACCTTCTGCAATGTCTACTGCTGCAACTAGGTTAACAATGGAACCATCTAAGTTAGCAGAAGAAATGAAACGATATAGTACTACGTTGTAAGCTACATTTAACATAATTTTATTTATAAATAATTAGGAGATTAATAACCTTTCCAGGCTTTAAGTTTACGTTCTACTTTGTCAGGTTGAGGATTTACTGAAACACCAGGTTTAGGAGTAATATTAGAGTTACCTGCTGTCTTAGAAGTTATCCCTTGTAAAGCTGCTTGAATCTTAGGAACTAAAGTAGTCTTTAAATCTGATTCAAAAGCTAATTGTTTAGCAAGGATGTCTGACTCTATTTCTTCTTGAGTACTACCAGAGGGCTGGATTCCTAGAAGCTTTACCATTCTCTGAAAATCAGGTTTAGTTTTAGCTATGGCTGCTTCATAATCAATAACGGGTACAGCTACTTCTAAACCTAAATCTAATTCTTCAGAGACAATATTTTCTTGAGAAGTATCTTGAGAATCACTCATACTTTAAATTACTTTTTAACTTTACCAGGAGCAGCTTTCTTAGCTGAAAACTTGGGAGCTACTTTACCTGCTGCTTTTTCTTTAGCTTTAGGATCAACTGGTTTCTTGAAATCAACTTTAGCTGGAGCAGCTTTCTTTTTAATAGGTAATGCCATTTGTTTATATTATTATTTATTAATTGTATTATCTGGGTTATCTATATTATTTAAACTTTGATCTATTGAAGCTGATGTATCTATTATATTAGATTTTGCTTCATTACTGTCAATTGCTTTATCAGAGAATAACGTACCATCATCTGCATTAGGTGCGTCTTTTGAATCAACTAGAGCAGCAGAGAATTGAATATTTAATCCCTTTTCACTATCTAATTGTTCAAGTTCCTTAATAGCTTCTTCTTCTGATAGTCCTTCAACTTGAATAAGGTATCTCTTTCTACTAATAAGTTTATTCTTTACTGCTTCAATTTGCAACTTTTTGTCTTCTACATTCCTTGGCATAACATCAGGAAGTTCTACTCTATAGGTAATATTAATTCCTAATTGTTCAAAGATAGTAGAGATAGCAGCTATTAAATAACTAGCTCTATTTAAAGTCGCACGTTGTAAGGGTTCATAAAGAACTGCAAGGGAGGATGAACTACTAGCTGATCTAGCATTCTGTAACTCAAGTACCATTACCCCGCAGAGGCTGTAAATATCTTGAAGGATAATTAATCTTTGTCTTTCAAGGTATGAAGAATCAACTGGTTGTAGATAACCAATTTTAGGGGTAATACCTGACTCAGCAGCAGCAGCACTAATAGGTAAATGTAGAATTGATGCTCCATCATTTGTAAAAGCTGTCTGAAACTCAGCAGACCCAGTAGGTGAATCAATTGCATCAGGTCTATTACCATTGGTGCGTCCAATAATGGCAGGGGCGCTTGTTCCAATCGTATAAATCTGCGGCTTACAATGCTTACCATTTAGATTAATTCTGCTACGAATATCATTATATTCAAGCTGTAAATGAATTAATCTTTCTACTGGAGATCTAGACTCCTTACCACTTAAAGAATCAACTACTCTAATAATAGGAAGACGATCACCCATTTCAATAGGTTCAGAATTTCCTACTTTTACAAAGTATTTATAATCAGGTAGATTAAGTAAATCTAAATCACTTTCACTTTCTGGAGTATTAACTCCTAAGTAATGTTCAACCTCAATGACTTTATAATTATTTTCACTGGCAATATAGAATTCTCTTTGTTCTTTTAAGTAAACAACTTTAAGAGGATCAGTGGGATCTACTTTTACTTCTGTTACATCCAGGGCTTTAATATGCCTTAATGTGCCATTGGATATATCAATAAAGCTTTCTCCATATAGCGGCACCTCTAAATACAAATCATTTAGTAAGCTGTATAATTTTAACTCACTTAGTTTAGTATCAAGCTGAATTTGTTCGTCAGAGTTTGTTGCTAAGAATTTAATTCTCTTTTCAAACCCATCTCCTAACAAAAATGACTTAAGCTGTTCTACTACTAACTGAATCAACCTTATAGGCAACTCCTTACTAGTGGTAGGGTTAATACCTTCAAAGGCATCTGATAATTCTTGTTTTGTAGCCATTTAAAATCTTATTATTAATTTATTTATATTACTATTTTAACTCTATTAAAAGTGGGATAAAGTCATTTGTAGAAATAGATATTAGTAGGGTTAAAAATTATGTGTAAATACAGGGTACTGGGAAAGGGCATCCCACCCCCCGGCAGTCTTTATTTCTATAACCTCTAACACCCTATATCATTGGCTTAAAAAATATAAGCTACGACTCCCTAAATTTATTTATTTTAAATGCTTAAGTAAGAAGGTTATAAGGATGCTCTTAACATTAATAGATAAGACACTTATATAAGGTTAGTACTACACTATCACTACATACATACAACTAAGTCTTTAGACTCTCTTATTCCCTAAGATTACTCATGTTGTCATAGAGGTTGTACATAACAGTCACTGATGACTAAGCTACAGACACTTCTTACAACACTCAAGAAAGCTTTAATAAGGGTGTGTGTTGCGATCGCACTCTAAGAACGCTTCAGTAGAAAGGTTACAGTAGCTCTTGTACACTACTATATGGTTACTCACTGCATATAACCTCACACTACTTAGTCTCTCTCTACTACATAGTACACACACAGTACACTACCACTAGTACCTAGCACACACAGTGGTAGGTAGCTACAGCACACAGTACTGGTGATGTATTAGTGTTATATATAACAATATAATTATTATTTAATTATTTAATTATTCTACTGTTGTAGATGTGTACACCATAGTATAGTACTGGGGTGTGGTAGGTGGTGGTATACCCTGTACCCTATAGGTGGGTGTGTATGAGTATCTAGGTATGTAGATAGCTACTACTGTGTATACATAGGGGTATAAGAGGGTATGGATATATACATATAGATTAGTTTCGGACCCCCTTTCAGGAGTCCTTATACTGTAGTATCCCTAAGTTTAGGCACCTTAAATAGTTAGCGATCGCAGCTCAAGATGGCTTAATACAGGTATCTATTACTTAGCGATCGCAACTAAGAGAACTTATATATAGCTGGCTTAAACGCTTCAGTTGGGAAGTAAATAAAATTAAGAACTTTTCTAACTATTTAAAAGCTTCAGTAAGGGAGTTCATAAGTCCTTTCAGGACACTTCTTTTTACGGATACAGAACTCTTTAATACAGCTTTCTTAATTAAGATTGCTACACTTTACGCACCTGATAATGGAAGAAATCTATATGCAGGATGCTACAACTTTTCTTAGCTTTAGTGAACTTGACTTAAATATCCTTGAATTTTGGTTATCCTGGCGCTGAATAAAACTTGAATAACTGCTCTCTACTAATGAAACTTGTCCAAAGGCTTTAGTTAAGAGACTTAAATTTAAATAACTTCCTACAGTTATGAGACCATTACAGTTTCTAAAGGTATATACTCTCCTCTGAAGTTACCTTATGGTTTTAAAGAAGGTGAATATGTATTAGTCTTCTTCTCTCTATATAGTATTGATTGAGGCGGCTGAATTTTCAGTTAATTAAATTATTTAAACTGCTCAATTAATACAGCTTTAGCTATGGCCATTAATAATTTAATAGAATATAATGGAGGTATAAGCGAACACAAATACTAAAACTTATGAAACTAGATAAAATTACTTCAATAAGATTATTTGCAGGTCACAATTCTAAACTTGAAAAAGTAGCTGAGTTTGAAGGACTTGATAAAAGTGACATCCTCAGAAAGGCAGTTCAGGTTTATTTAGATCAGTATGAAAGTCACCCTTTCTCTTCTTCTTTAACTTAATCTATAAAGAAACCAGCTCTAATAAAAGGGCTGGCTAAATAAATTACTCAAATAAATTTTAAAATAATACTTATTACAATTATATGACAACTTTAAATATTTCAATCCAATCTCAGATTAAGAATGCAGTTGAATCAGAAGTAGAATTCTCAGTTAACTTTGATGATGCTTGGCAGTGGTTAGAATATTCTAGAAAGGATGCTGCTAAAAGAGTATTGGTTGCTAACTTTGAAAGTAATATAGATTATTTGACGGTCCACAATAAAGTGGAGCGTCAGATTACTGAAGATATACATTTAACAGGAGATTGCTTTAAGCAGTTAGCTATGTTATCTGGAACTGCTAAAGGTAAAGAGGTGCGACTTTACTTTATTAAGTGTGAAAAGGAACTTAAGGAAATTAAGTCTTTACCTAAGCCACCTGTTGATATTGTATTTATGTTAGAAGAGGCAGCTACTGCTATTAGAGAAGCTAGGCTACAGGTTGCTGCTGCTGAAAGTAAAGTGGCTGAACTAGAACCCAAAGCTGATGCCTTTAATATTCTTTGTGGGTGTAATAAAGAAATTACGATTGGTGAATTAAGTAAGGTAATGGGAGTGAAAGAGCTGGGTCCTATAAATATCTTTAAGTTCTTGAGAAAAGGTGGAATACTTACCATGAAGAACTTACCCATGCAGAAGTACTTACATTTATTTAATGTGGTAGAGAAATATGACTCTTATAGAAATACTTACTACCTTGTACCTTTAGTTAATTCTATGGGCCAGGAATATATTATTGGATTAGTATTGGAAGCTGGCTACCCTATTACTTCTAAGTTAATTAATGATGTGAAGGTTGCTTCTAAGGCTGAGAAAGCTATGCTAGCTTCTTTAGATAGTAAAGCTGCTTAAGTAAGAAATGAAGGGGTGAGTAACTATTGTCATCCCTTCTCAAATATTATATTTGATACCGGAATTTATTATTTTAAATTATTTATAAATATGCGTCAGACTACCTCTTCAGAGTTCAGGGATATTATTTTGCGTACTTATCCTGGGATTGATAAAAGTGTTTCTTATTGGAGATTCATGCAGTATTTACTGTTTGGCAGAAAAGATAAAGTTAATGGATGTCCTGTGATAAGTCAGCACCAGGTAGCTAAGGCTGAGGGTAAACTGGAAATAGCAAAGGAATCCACTAACTACAATGCAGCTAAATTCTTACTATCTTTTCAGAGTATAGTAATGGGTGAAGATGCCTTTCAATGGTCTGCCTGGAGTTTTAAAGAAGGTTTAGCAAGAACAGCTTTAGTAAAGTTTACACCAGAAGTTGAGCAAGCACTAGAGTTGGAGAGATATAACTTTATGAATACAGAAACAAGAGTATATTTTGAAACAGGTGATAAGTATAGCCCTAGATTGGAGAAACTAAGTCGTGATTTAATTAAAGCTGAGGCTAATACTTACCTTGACCTATGTGCTCCTGAGGCTAGAGAGTTAGCTGAGTATTTAAATGACCTGCCTGTTAACAGCTTCACTAAAGTAATTGAGGCTAATCTAAATGAAACTTTAGTGAAGGCATTTAATATAGAAGACCCAGAACTTAGTAGATTACAGGTTGAGATATTGGCTACCATTAGGGATGTATTAAAACCATTCTACAAGGGTTCTGATAAGGGTAAAACAGTTAGAATATTTCCTTTCAACTATTCTATCCCTATGTTAACTAAGGGACTGAGAAAGACATTAACAAAGGGGTGGGTGGAATTTGATTTAACAAGCTGTCAACTTGCGATCGCAGCTAAAATGTGGGAGATAGAAGAGATTCAAGAATTCTTAAGGAGTGGTGAAAGTATTTGGATTAGCTTAATAAATCATTATGGGCTTGATGGTTTAAATATGAAGTATAATGACAATCCTCGATATGAGCTTATTAAGGAAGACTTAAAAGATTCACTCTACAGTCTCATGTATGGGATGGTTAAAAAGAATTTAATTGCTGACCTCACTGAAGATTTAGAACGCTTTGGGATTGTGGATGGGGGTAAAACTTATATGACCCACCCTATAATTAAAATTCTTTATCAATCTAGAGAACAAAGGATGAAAGAATTAAATGATTATGATAGTGTTCAGACTGTCTTTGGGAAAGTGATTCACCTTAGGGGTTCTAAGCTTTCTGACGGATCACCAGATGATTTAAGGAAGGAATATATCAGGAGTGTAATGGCACAGCAAGCGCAGGCTATAGAGTTATATCTAATGTTGCCTGTTCTGGATCTTGCTAAGACAACTAAGGATTTTATTATCACCATCTTTCAACATGATGGTTGCTCTATAAATTTTACAAACAAAAGTAAAAAGAAGAAGTGGTTAACTAGAATAGTTGGTGCTGTACAGGCAAGAGCTGATGAGCTTGGTATTCTGACTGGGCTTGAATATGTAGAACTGTAAGCTGAACTTATCTTCACTGCCCCTGCGGGGCGTTAGTAATGGGTGATAGAATTAGGGGTTATCTTGAAAAAGGTAGCCCCTTTAAATGTTGGGTGGTATAAAAATCCCCTTAAGTAAACTATTTGTATATTATCTTATTAAGTAAACGTTAAGTAATCTAAGTGTATATTATCTTATTAAGATTATCTAAGTAAATTTATATTAGTTCTCATTTATGTTAAGTCCGTAGGTAAGTTTTCCTTCCCTCCCCCTTAGCTACCTTCTTAGACACTTAACTAAGAATAGAAGTATCCTTATTTGGTAAGCATTTGGGAGTTTTGCAAATTCTAAAAAACTGCCACTTTTAAAAAATATTCCTTTGCTTTAAGCAATTAGCTAGTGATTTAAATCACGCCATAAAAGTAAATAGCTCATACCATGTGCTTGTACTTTCATCATTAAAGACATGTCATATCCCCTTGGGCTATCAAGTGATAATTCATATCTAAAAAAGTTAGACGAAATAGATGAAAGATTAAAAAGAGTATTAGAGATACAGGCGAAGCTGGTTTCAGCTATTATCACAGAAGTAAGTACTGACGAAAATAAATCAGCCTTTCCTGCTATACAAAAGGAGATAACTGATTTATTGGGAGAGTGTCCTAAAAGTTCAAATCAGTTATTCAAGGAATTGGGTAACAATAATAACCGCCCCCCTGTAACTTTTCCCCATCCTAAGCTAGAGGATAAACACTGAAATATAATTTTAAGTAAAACCACTGTTTATAGGTTTACCAAGTCTACGGCTATAATGTATACCACACTAGTCACACAGGGTAACTCCCATCTGCAGATGAGTTGTAGTTTAACTGTGTAAAGCACTAAAGGGTACGGCCCATTTCTTAAGGATGGTTGAACGTTAACTTTAGTGTGGCTAATTTATGAATATTCAGCCCCAAGCTAGGTTAACCTAGTCTTTCTTAAATTCTCTCTTAACAGTGAGTTACTAAAGAAAAACTAGGTTTGAGTTGGCATATTGTAGATATTTAAACTTCCTCTATTTCCTCTTCATCTTCTTCATTAACAATAAACACACTTTCCCAAATTCGGTTTCCCATTCTTTTTACAATCCTTTCACCAAAATGAATTTCATCTCCATCCTCTAGTGAGCACAGCATCTCAAAATATTTTATTAAAGCAGGAAGGTTCACTTCCATAATGACTCCTTTTGTTTGGTTTAAAGTTCAGGTAGCGTAGGCTTTTTAATTGAGCCTAGATAGTGCTTAAAAATTACATCAGCACTATTACCAACGATAGCTGCCACATCATGAGGAGGGATACCACTACTAATGCAGTGGCTGATAAAAGTAGACCTACAAGTATATAAAGGTCTATGCTCTATACCCAACCTTTCTAAAGTTTTCTTTCAGCAGCGTTGACTGATTAAATGGTCATCTAAAACTTTACCTGTAGGGCTAGTAAATATTAACTGCTCCTTACTTTGCCCTTTATATAAACCCTGTAATAAATTATGCAATTTATTATTCACAGGAATAATTCTGTATTTAGCAGTTTTAGTAGTTCGTCTTTCTCTATGGCTAGTGTTACCTCTAGTTCTACCCAGAGATTCATACATGTGAATTTCACGCTTCTGTAGGTCAACATCCTGCCATCTGAGACCGATCGCTTCACTAACCCGTAACCCTGTATTAAGCAGAGTTAAAATGAACCCATAATAATGTGAGTAGTATTGGTCAGTTTGTAGGGAATTTAAAATCCTGTCAACTTCATCAGTAGTGAAAGGTTTAGGCTTAGGTTTTTCAGCCACCTTAATTTCAATGTCACCAAATAAATCTTTTCTAAGTATTTTAAGAATGGTTAGGTATCTTTTTTGGGTAGAAGATTTATTACCTTTGTTCTTTAACCAAGTAATGAAATCTTTAGCTTTTACAGTAGTATCGATTACCTTTTTATAATTCCTAAGATGTCGCAGTAAATTTTCATCTGCAACATTATAGTAATCAACTAGTCGTTGCTCCAGTAGCTCAATAAGGGCAGGATAGGTTTGTTTAGGTGTAGAATTACCATTAGTAAAGTCATTAGAGGAGCTTACAATACCTTCTAACCAATACCTGTACTTAGTAAGTGTAGTATCAAGTTGATTCACCAAACAATCCTTGTAGATTATTTGAGCGCAGTACTCTAATCTAGCTTTTTCTACTTTGTCAGCCCACAAACCCCAGGTTAATGAGTATCGTTTATCTTGATATACCCACCGGATAAAGCAGCGTCCTGAGTTGTTTCTAACTGTTATAGCTTTCATAACCTATATGCCAAATTATGCCATTTGAACAAATAGGAGATGGATTAGTTAACGCAGTGAAGCGCATTGTAGCTTTTGGCACATCCTTCACACGGATGGGGTCACTGGTTCAAATCCAGTATCGCCCACTTATATATAAGAATCGGGTTTGATTTATGAAAAAATCTAAATATATGTAGGGTGTGTTAGTGATAGCGTAACGCACCTAACCATAGATCGTGGTGCATTACGAACTCCGTTCTAAGCTCGACTTTATCCATTTGCTTCGCAAAGCGATCGCTTCAGATGAAACCTTTGCGGGACAGTAGTTTTACTTTTTTAACTTCATCCATAATCTGTGACATGGAAAAAGTATTTGCTAAAAAGCCAGGGTTTTCGCCGGAGAAAGAAAACCGAGTTCTTAATTTTGGATAAAGCGGAGCTAAGAGGATGTTTGAAAAGTCCTATTGTAGGTATTAAAACGTTCTAGATCCCCCCTTTTTAAGGCAGGGCTGTTTCATTCCATTTCAAACAGGATTTGTCAAGATGCCTAGCGAGAAAATTGTAAGTAAGTGTGACGATGACATGAACATTTCGCTATAAATTTCGAGCAAATTAACCCTTTCCCTATTTCCCCCTAAAAAGGGAGAATAGGGTGAAAAGGGATAATTTAGCCTAATTACTAGTTCTCTGAAGTTTCCTGAGAGAACTTTTTATGAATGGTTTTAGTGGATTCCCCATCAGCCGCGACTGTGATGAGATAGTCCATTAAACCATCTGAAAAGGGGAGACGTAGGTGGAAAGTTCCATCGGGTTTGACTTTGACGGGATGTCCACTAATGTTTACGTTTGTATTTGGTTGGGTTGCTCCGTGAATAATTAACTCAGCATCTGCTACAAACCAAAAATCTTCGTGGGAACGATTGAAAACGCGAACGTTAGGCGAACGGGCGATGAGTAACCAACGATCGCTATCAGCAACATAACCAATTTCAACCATATAGTCGCGATCGCTCACGGGAATGGCCACAAAGCGATCGCGGGCTACTTCTTCACATTCATACTGCTGGATAAGTTGAGGACTTTGATAACTCAAGTCAATCCCAGTCACATCGTAAAGCCGCACTACTAATTGAGAACCACCTTGTTGATGCAGTGTTTCATTCTGAGTCGGGGAAATGTGCCAAGAAACATAAGCCCATTTGGGAGTACGGGGTGTGAGCAGTATTTTGCTCTCTTCTTCAGTGGTTTCTTCTTCTACATTTACCGAGCCAATTGCTGGTTCGCTTGCGATCGCTACATCTTCAATGGGGGAATCTGTATGAACGGGACTGAAGACACGAGCGATCGCAGAACGGGCAATAAATAACCAGCGTAGTTTACCGCCGTAGGCATCGCCATCAGCGACATAGCCAATTTCAGCTATGTAATCGCGATCGCTGATGGGAATTTCCACGAAGCGATCGCGTGCTGTCTCGTCACATTCATACTGCTGGACAAGCTGAGGACTTTGATAACTCAAATCAACCCCAGTTGTATCATACAGCCGCACTGCCAATTGATAGCCGCCCTGTTGACGCAGTGCTGCTTTCTTGGTTTCGGATATCTCCCAAGAGACATCAGCCCATTGGGAACTGCGAGGTGTCAGAATAATCCTGCTGTGTTCTTCACCAATTTCTTCTTGGGTATGTACCAAGTCAATATCTGTTTCATCCGCAATCGCTACATCAACGATGGGATCTGGATGCACTGGACTGAAGAAACGAACAACTGCTGAACGGGCGATGAATAACCAGCGATCGCCATCAGCGAGATAGCCAATTTCAGCGATATAATCGCGATCGGTCAGGGGAATATCTATCAGTCCGTCGTCTGCTGTCTCTTCAGATTCATACAGCTTGACAAGTTGGGGACTTTGATAGCTCAAGTCAATGCCTGTGACATCATACAGCTGCACTATCAATTGAGAGCCGCCCTGTTGACGCAGTGCTGCCTTCTTGGTTTCAGAAATTTCCCAAGAGACATGAGCCGATGTATAAGTATAAGGTGTGAGCGAAATACTGCTCTCTTCTTCTAAGTGAATATCTGTTTCATCCGTAGTCGCTAGATAATCGCCGATTGGATCTGGATGCACAGGACTGAAGAAACGAACAATTCCTGAACGGGCAATAAATAACCAGCGATTGCCATCAGCGATATAACCAATCTCAGCGATGTAATCGCGATCGCTGAGGGGAATCTCTAGCAAGCGATCGCGTGCTGTCTCTTCAGATTCATACTGCTTTACAAGCTGAGGACTTTGATAACTCAAGTCAATGCCAGTTGTATCATAGAGCCGCACTACCAATTGATAGCCGCCCTGTTGACGCAGTGCTGCTTTCTTGGTTTCGGAAATTTCCCAAGAGACATGAGCCAATGTAAAGGTATGCGCTGTGAGCAAAATACTGCTCTCATCATCGTCAATAGCTGTTTCGGCTGCGATCGGTACATTGTTAACCGGAGTATTAGTTTCTCCTTGGGTATCTGATGCAAGATTCGTAGCCCAAGCTCCAATCCCTGCGCCTGCTGCTAAAGCCGCAACGTCTGCAAAATCTATGGAGTCATTTTCAGCAACACCTTCTCCAACGGTTGGCTCTGGTTGAGATTTTTCGTCTACCACATCGATTGGAGGTTCGGCTGCATCCGCTACCACATTGAATACATCTTCTTCTGACAATTCTGGTAAATCGACCTGTGAAGATGTTGGTAAGGGTGATAGTTCTGCTTCGCCAGACTCTGGAAAGGGCAATTCATCTACTGGGGCTATATCTTCAGTTGAGGTTATACTCTCTAGCCAATTCAATTCTGCCTGAAGTTCGTCATCTATCTCATCTTCACTAACTTCTGTGTCCCAATATTCCAAATCAGATGTTGCTTCTGGCACATCTGGCAATTCTGGCAGTGGGGCTGTCACCTCAGAGGAAGGCAATTCTACATCAGATATTTCTTCTGAAATGTTACCCAAGTGGGGATACGGAGTATTTACTACAGCTGCTGGAGCTTCTATGTCCCATGCAACCTCATCAGAATCAGGGGGATTTGTCCCCGTATAATTATTTAGCTCGACTGTCTCATCAATTGCGTCTGTTTCTGTTTCTTTGTTATTAAAGGTAGACCAGGTAGCTGCCCCGATGCCCGTTGCTATAGCTGCACCACCTGTTAAAGCTGCGGCTCCCGATCCATTAGCTACGCCAGAGGTTGTACCTGTACCTTCATAAAGGTTAGAGGTGCCATTAGTTGCCTCTTGGACTAAATTTGATGTCCCTTGAGGACTATTCTCATTCAAATCGGATTGTGTTTGAGCATAGATATTGAAGGGAGTGCGATCGGGAGTTTCTTGATCTTGGAAGTGTGCTATTGGCTGTTCCTCAAGCATCGCTCCGTTAAGAGAAGAAACAGTGCTGGCGTTGAGTACCGCCATTTCTTCATCCTCTGTCTTAGGTGGATGAGGATTTGATTCTGGTAAGTTGTCTGTTCGATCGGAGGGCGATGGGCGTTTTCCTAGAATCCACCATAGTAAAGATCCACCTACAGTTATAAAAAATAAAGGTAGGAGCAACCAATATGGTGTTTCCTTATTGACAATTGGACTGTTTTGTGGAGTAGCAGGAGCGACAAAAGGCTGGTCGCCAAATGCTGAAGCAGTGGCACTAGGGGAAGGTGTAGCAGCAGTTGTTGTCTGGGCAATAGGGGGAGGGGTGACAGCAGGTTGCAATCCATTGGCTGCGATCGCATCAGCTTCTGCCGTTATACCTTGTTCTATAGCCTGCTGTCCTGGCGGTGCAAGGGTAAAGCCGAGAAAATCCACTATGCTTAAGCCGGGATTTTTTTTGTAAACGTAAACTAAAGGTTGCGAGAAGGGATATTTTGCATCATCTGGGGAGGCTTTATCTAATTGCAGAACTCGCACATCTTTCAATTTCGACACTTGATTAGCTAACACATAGCTGATGCCGTCTTTGCCCAGTTGTTTGATGATTTCTGCGGTATTATCCTCTGTTAGCTGGGTAGCATTAGACCCTGTAGCAAATTCAGCAGTCTTAAAGGCTGGATAAGTGCGAAAAGTATTGCGAGTCTCACTTGTATTCGGGCGATCGATTAAGCGAATCTTCCCTGGAGGCCCACCCAGTTGTGACCAATTTGTAATTTGTCCCCGGAAAATCCGGGCGAATTGCCTACTAGTCAAGCTGCCTTTGAAAGGATTATCAGCACCAACCACGATCGCAATTTTCTCACGGCGCAAGCGAACTTGCTCTAATCCTTGGGTTTTTTCTGCTGGTGTCAACCCACGCCCCATTGCTACTATGTCGATTTTGCCATCTAGTAACTCTTTCAGTGCTGTATCAGTGCTATTAGCAGCAACTTCGACCTTAGTACCCGGAAACTGTTTTTCAAAACTATCTTTCAGGCTTTGGTTGATTGCACCCAAGCTACTTGAACCATCAATCCGAACTGTCGTCCCATTCTGCACTGTTTGCGGCAGTGTAAAAGCAGGAGAACCAGGTTTAGATTGCGCCAGTATGGGTTGTAATACCAGTAAACTTGCTGCCATTGGAGTGGTAGCTAAGGAAATCCATAGTACCAGTCTGATTATCGAAGTATCTTTTTTTTCTTGTTGCCACATAAGCCCCTTAATTAAAGTAAAAAATAGAAAGCCTACCAGTCTTAAATCACAATCTTGTTAGGGATTATGGAGGAGACGCGCTAATTATACATCTGAGTTATCTTTACTTCTAAGTTCCTTCAGCGCGTTTGTATTGATTTATACTTGGAATGAGATTGTATAACATGATAATTTATACTCTAATTGCCAGAGTCTGTTTACTATAAAATGTTCTAATTTATATTGCAACTTATACTAAATTGCTAGCTTATGGCCACAATTATGAATTATTGAATTACTAAAACTGGTAAAGTCTAGCAAATTCAATATTATTTAACAATATTATTTTCATTAGTGCTAAGTACTGGGTATCCTAATGTCTTAACCGAGTACTTGATTGTTCAAGGTGAATACAAATTTTGGACAATAAATTCCTCTTTAAACTCTTACCTCTGTGTTCTCTGCGCTTCTGCGGTTATATAAATTACTTTTAAACCCGCAGAGGCACAGAGAAGCCAGTGCGTTGCGGAAGGGTAATTGTTCAGCACTCAGAGGAATCTACTATATTTTTGAGATAACAATGGCAATCGGGCTTATCAATGAGTGACTCCACCAAAGCATTTAAAGCTGTAGCAGCTAAAGCGCCACCTCCTAAAGTTCCTTCAACTGTAATAAAAGGTATCCCTTGTTGCATCAGTTGTCGCTTGGCTGCGGGAGCATGACTAAAGCCAATAGGCATTCCAATTACTAGTGCAGGCTGAATTTTTTGGTTAGCGATCGCTTCACAAACTTCTACAAGGACTGAGGGAGCATAACCAATTACCAACACACAACCGTGATTTACTTGCAGCAATTTTTCTCGCCATTGTCGATGTTGCCAAAAAGCAGCTTCTGCTTCTGTGGCGGTGGTAATATGGGGATTATCAATCAAGGTTTCAGTGCGGCATCCCAAGTGAAGTAATCGGGTTTGATCTAAAGCAGCAGCAACCGTTTGGGTATCGACAACAATTTGACAGCTTGAAGATAAAGCTTCTCGACTAGCTGCGATCGCACCTCGGCTCAATTTCACAAAGGACACTAAACTGACATCGCCACAAGCCAAAACCAACTGAGAAATTAAGTGTTGTTCAATTTCCGAACGATTAGATAAATCGGGTAGTAAGCGTTGCAGCGATTCTGAAAAAGCTTCCGAATGAGTATGAATTTCGGCATCCAAACCACTCCAGAGGTTTTCCAATCCCCCTAATCCGGCTTGAGTTTCGACATCCAGTAACTTGAGTTGTGCCAAAACTTCCGCCTGGATAATTTGACAATGGCGATCGCGCCCCAATAATCCTTCTAATGCTGATGCAGTTTGTCGCAGCTGCGAAATTTGTTGCATCACCGCCCGATATTGCTGCTGGAGTTGTCCCATCAGGTTAACAGTTGTGTCGGCTTCTGGTTCCACCTCCAAAATATTGCGGATGTGGTTTAGCTGAAACCCTTGCTGCTTGAGTGCAACAATCCTTTGCAACCGCAGGACATCTTTTTTGGTGTAGAGACGGTAATTGCTGTGCGATCGCACTGGTTGCGGTAGCAGTCCCAATTGATGGTAATGTCGCACCATCCGCGGAGTCAAACCGCCGCCAACTGCATCGGTGAGTTCTTTAATAGTTAAGCAACCAGCGTTCATCTTTTGATTATTATTCAAATTGATAAGAAGATATTAATTTTTCTTGTACTGGTCTAAAAGGATAACAATTCTTTAAACTTTCTTCTATTGCAGAATCATATTGCCAATCACTATCCAAGAAACACCAGTCCATAAGATAGTCTTCCTCTTCTTTGACAAATGTAATTCCTATACAACGTCGTATTTTCTGATCGTATTTGGCTGCATAAGTTAGATTATGTAACCACTTCAACCTAACATCTTTTTGCTCGTGTTGAAGAGGAATAAAAACAAAACCACAGCCAGTTTCGGGTACAACAATTCTATAAGGAAACTCAAATTCATCTAAGTCACAAGCTTCTAAGCATAATTTTATTCTGGTTTTTACTTCTTGAAGATTTGTTCTTCTTAATTTTGCAAATTCAACTATTATATTACAATAAGCATACTCACTATTTTTTTCATCGCAATTTATATATTCTATTCTTTCGTAGAAGTTTTCAAGGATACCTGAAATACTAAAATTATCTTTATCGTTTATTAGCCTATATAAATATTCAAGAAAATTTTTGCTTGGAGGAAAACTTGCATCTTCTCCTGATAAAAACTGACCTACAATAGCAGCTTCAGGTAAATTTTCAGCATTATGAGTATGCTTGATAAGTAAATCTTGACGATAAATAAAGTAATCACTAATTTCTTTAGGTGTTAATAATGTTTTGCAAATATTTAAATAATCGTTACCAGACACAATATGAATAAACCCTGCTTCTTGACTGCTAATGTAATATTTTTTATTTTTATAATATTCAGGAAGTTGTTTATTAGATAAATTGATTATGATTTTGATAAAAGTTTTAATCAGATTAAACTTCATATTAAAAATATGCCCTCGTTGATTTGGTATAATTATCTCGTCTTCATATTTTTTAAAATAAATAAGTGTATCACGTATCTGATTCTTAGCCTTTTGAAGTATTTTCTTCTCAAACCATTTTTTTTCGCTATTTACTGAGCTTTTTGCTCCCGTTCTTTCTTTAAATTGATAAACAATCATGAGGTCGTCAAGCCATATAACATGATCTGCAAGCTCTAGTTCACTGCTACCTTTTGGAGTAAAATTATTTTTGGAAAATGAAAATTCTTTAAGGAAGATATTTGCATTTAATTGAGCTATTAATTCTTCTAAGTTCATATCTTTATTAAATAAAAAACTAAAAATTTCATGTGTTTATTGTAACTAATTTTCCATCCAGGAACGCAGAGAAAGATTTAACTTTGCGTATCTTTACGCCTTTCTCAGCGCTCCTACTCTGTGGGAAGGCGAAGCACCTCTGCGTTTCAAAATCATTATAAACCTTGACATTAACACCAATGTCAAGGTTTAGCGTGAGAGAGTCACTATAAATTCACCTCTCATGCTCTACCCCCAACGTTTCAACCAATTCACCAGAGAACACGCAGATACCGTCGCCGCCATTTCGTGTGGCTTACTGCTATTTCTCGGATGGTTCGCCTTGCATCTCGGTTGGTTGGGATTAGCGTTCTTGCTGCTACCTGCTGCTTATGTAATTGGTGGTTACGAAAGTGCGCGGGAAGGATTGACTACCCTATTCAAAGAAAAAGAACTCGATGTAGATTTGCTGATGATTGTAGCGGCGATTGGTGCTGCTAGCCTTGGCTTATGGCGAAGAGAATATCATCTAATTATTGATGGAGCAATTTTGATACTCATCTTTGCCATCAGTGGCGCATTAGAAGGCTATGCCATGCAGCGAACTGAGCGGAGTATCCGCAGTTTGATGAGCCTGACACCAGATACAGCAAGAGTTTTGCTTCAGGGAAAAGAAGAGGAAATTCCTATCAGTCAGCTAAAGGTGGGTGATGAAATTGTCGTCAAACCCGGAGAGCTAATTCCTACTGATGGGATAATTTTATCTGGTTACAGTACGCTCAATCAAGCTGCAATTACAGGCGAGTCTTTACCTGTAGAGAAGACAGTGGGTGCAGAAGTATTTGCCGGTACACTCAACGGCTATGGTGCATTACAAATTAAGGTACATAAACCAGCCCAAAGTAGTTTGATTCAGCGTGTAATTCGCTTAGTAGAACAAGCGCAGACAGAAGCACCACCTTCCCAAGAGTTTATCGATCGCTTTGAAAAAGGATATGCCAAAGTAATTGTAGTAGCCGGGATATTACTGGCAACTTTACCGCCATTTCTTTGGGGTTGGGATTGGGAAACGACGATTTATCGGGCGCTTACTTTCCTAGTGGTGGCTTCTCCCTGTGCGCTGATGGCCGCAATTATGCCTACCCTGCTTTCAGGAATTGCCAATGGTGCAAGACAGGGGATTTTGTTTAAGAATGGAGCGCAATTGGAGAAGATTGGTAAAGTCCGAGCGATCGCATTTGATAAAACTGGTACTCTGACAACAGGACAGTTGCAGGTATTCCAAGTAATTACAGTTAGCGAATACACCCAAGCAGATGTATTAAAAGCCGCCGCTAGTGTGGAATCATATTCAGAACATCCCATCGGTAAAGCAATTGTGCAGGCGGCTGGTGAAACAGTTCGAGTCTTGGCGGTTCCCGTCGAGTCGAAACTGTTGAACCCGAAGGGTGATTTAGATTGGGTTAGTGCAATCCAAGTACAAGCCATACCTGGACAGGGAATTGTCGGAATTGCTCAAGAACAACAGATAATTGTCGGGAATGCTGTTTTTGTGCAAAAGTATGTCACAAATTTACCTGAAGAATTGCGAGAAATGGCTCAATCTTTGGAGCAAGAAGGTAAAACTGTGGTTTGGGTAGCACAGGGAAATATAACAGAGGTGATGGGTGTAATTGCGATCGCAGATGAAGTCAGATCGCAAGCCGCCGCAACCATTACCCGGTTAAAGAAACTGGGAGTTGAACAAATTGTCATGTTAACCGGGGATAATGAAGAAACTGCTCACAGTGTCGCCAAAGCAGTCGGAATCGATCAAGTATATGCTCAACTTCTACCAGAAGATAAGCTAGACGTTATCCGCCTTTTACAGCAAAAGTATCAAACAGTTGCAATGGTGGGCGATGGAATTAATGATGCACCAGCTTTAGCCCAAGCATCTGTAGGTATAGCGATGGGAATATCTGGTAGTGATGTGGCATTGGAAACCGCAGATATAGTACTGATGGCAGATAAGTTAGAAAAAATTGCTGTAGCGATGCATTTGGGGAGGCGATCGCAATCTATAGTCAAACAGAATATAGTCGTAGCGTTGGGTTTCATTATGTTGCTTTTGGTGGGCAACTTTCTCGGAAGTATTAACTTACCCATTGGCGTGATTGGGCATGAAGGCTCTACAGTATTAGTTACCCTCAGTGGTCTAAGATTGCTGAAATAAAGCATTCTTCTCTAACTGTCTAATCCGTTCCATTTGCAGCATGTTCCACTCATCTTCAGAATAGGGTGTGCTGAACCAGGCATCTAATATTTCTTTAGCGATCGCTTCTGTAGTAGCTCGTAAACTTAATACTAGGACATTTGCATGATTCCAAATCCGCGCCCCGCGTGCAGTTTCAGCATCATGGCACAAAGCTGCACGTATCCCTAAAACTTTATTGGCGGCAATAGATGCACCAGTACCAGTCCAACAAAAGACAATCCCCTCATCTGCTTTCTGGTTTGCTACTGCCAAAGCAACTTTACTACAACTGAGGGGCCAATCAACTTCTAAATCATTCTCGGCTAAAGAACCAAAGGCTATAACTTCATGCCCACGCTGCTTAAGTTCTTCTAGTATGCGATCGGTAAGGTTGGTGCGTTCATCACTGCCAATAGCGATTTTCATGCATTCACCCTTAAAATTAGTCTTCCCCATCTCCTTATACTACGATGTTTATATAGGAATAATATTTGATTTCTGAAATACATGTAGGGTGTGTTATCGCGGAGCGTAACGCACCATCCGAATCTTTCGGTGCGTTAGCCTTTGGCATAACGCACCCTACTGAGCGACTTGTGCCGAGCGAAGTCGAGGTACGTCGTTGGTGGAGCCTCTCGTAGAGAAGTATTACGAATTAGTTCTCGCCTTTTGCTGAATATGCAGCACTTTTACCATCCAATGATATGCCTTCTGTTTGCAGTTCTTGATGCCGATTTGGTTTGATAAAGCGCTCTGTTGTCGTCTTAATTACGATATACAGAATTGGCACTACAAACAAACTCAAGAAAGTTGCAATTAACATCCCACCAAATACTGCTGTTCCCAAAGATTGCCGACTTCCCGCACCGGCACCTGTAGCAACAGCTAATGGGAAAATCCCTAATAGTGTAGAAAAAGCAGTCATCAAAATTGGACGTAATCGCTCTTGCGAAGCCTCAATTACTGCTTTGGTAATCGAAAGTCCTTGCTCTCGCAATTGGTTAGCAAATTCCACAATCAAAATTGCGTTTTTACTAGCTAACCCGATCAACATTACTAGACCAATTTGACAGTAAACATCATTTGCAAAACCCCGCATTGATTGAGCTATAAGCGCTCCAAAGATAGCTAAGGGAACTGATAACAGAATGATAAAGGGGTCAACGTAGTTCTCGTATTGAGCGGCTAGTACCAAAAATACAAATATTATTCCTAATCCAAAAATCAGGGGTGCTAAACCACCAGAATCTATTTCTTCTAATGCAGTCCCTGACCATTCATAACCATAACCGGCTGGTAAAACTTCCTTAGCAACTTTTTCCATTGCTTTAATTGCGTCTCCCGAACTAGAGCCAGGAGCGGCGGAACCATTAATTTCAATTGAGCGAAACAGATTATAGTGATTTATCGTTTGCGCTCCCACAGTCTGAGTAACTTTGACTAAGTTACTCAAAGGAATCATTTGATCCTTTTCAGAACGAACATATAGTTTGCTAATATCTTTTGGGTTGGAACGAAACTGTTGATCTGCCTGGATATATACTCGGTAATTGCGCTGCTGGAGATTGAAATCATTTACATATTGCGACCCCAAAGCAGTTTGTAAAGTATTGAAGATATCATCTATGGAAACTTGCAATGATTTGGCTTTATTGCGGTCTACTTCCACAAGCAATTGTGGTGTATCTGCGGCAAAGGTGCTAAATACAGCTTGTAATCCTGGTGTTTGATTAGCTTGACCTAGCAACTTACCCATCGACTGGACTAAATTTTCTAAGCCACTGTTACCTCTGCGGTCTTGCAGTTGAAAGACGAAGCCGCCAAAGTTACCTAAACCCTGGATTGGTGGCGGATTCACAGGGAAAACCCTGGCTTCTGGAATTGCTAACAACTTCCCTTGCAAGCTGCCAATAATCGCCTGTACTGATTGACCGGGTTTTGAGCGCTCATCCCAAGATTTTAAAGTTGTAAATATAATGCCGCTATTGGCAGTGCTACCACTAAAACCAAATCCTCCGATCGCAAAAGTCCCCAATACTTCTGGAAGTTGTAGAATTTCTTTTTCTACCTGTGCAATCACATCGCTAGTATATTGCAGCGAAACCCCTTGCGGCCCTTGGATAATTGTAATAAAGTAGCCTTCGTCTTCATCGGGTAGAAAGGCTGTCGGTACTGTGGTGTACAGCCAAACAGTCATACCCAAGGAGACGATAAACAACCCAATTACGACGCTTTGAAATCGTGTGAGAAAGGTAAGCGATCGCTTATAACCATTCTGTACCCAGTCAAGAAACCGATTAATCTGCCCAAAAATCCAACCTAGCCAGCCTGAAGGTTTTTGTCCTTGACGCAGCAGCAGCGCACACAAAGAGGGTGTCAGAGTCAAAGCCAGAAAAGTTGAAATTGCAATGGAAAAGGCGATCGTTAGCGCAAATTGCCGATAAAGTGCGCCTGTGGTTCCTGGAAAAAATGCCACTGGTACAAACACCGCCATCAACACTAGGGAAGTGGCAATAACTGCGCTAGAAAGTTCCGCCATTGATTCACTAGCGGCTCGGCGAGGGCTAATTCCTTTATCCTGAATAAAACGGCTAATTTGCTCTACCACAACGATCGCATCGTCTACCACCATCCCCGATGCTAAAGTCAGACCAAACAAAGTCAAACTATTGATGGAAAAGTTAAAAACTTTGACGAAGGCAAATGTCCCAATTAATGCCAAAGGAATAGTTAGTGCGGGAATTAAAGTGGTTCGCCAATCCTGCAAGAACACAAAAATTACAATCACCACTAACACCACCGCTTCAATCAGAGTCTTGACTACTTCTGCCAAAGACTCTTCTACAAAGGATGTCGTGTCAAAAGCTACTTGATATTTCAGCCCTGGCGGAAAACTCGGAGCTAATAGCGCTAGTTCGGCTTTGACTCCTTTAGCTACATCCAAGGCATTACTACCAGGAACCTGATAAATCCCTAAGCCTACAGCATCGTTACCACGAAATCGCAGAAATGAACTGTAGTTTTCTGCACCCAGTTCTGCTCTACCGACATCTTTGAGCTTGACTAATGTGCCATCATCTCCAGTTTTGAGGACAATTTCTTCAAATTCTGCTGGTTCTGTTAATCGACTAGCAGCACGCACGTCAAGTTGATATCTTTGTCCTTTAGGAGCCGGTTCTTGTCCAATTCTCCCTGCACCAACTTGTAAGTTTTGTTCAGACAAAGCATCTGCTACATCCTGAGTTGTTAATCCTCGATTGGCAAGGCGACTCGGATCTAACCACAAACGCATTGCATAGCGGCGTTCGCCAAAAATTTGAGCGTTGCTCACGCCTTTGACTCTTTTTAAAGCATCTGCTAAATAAAGGTCAGCATAGTTGCTTAAAAATGTATTGTCGTACTCTTTATTTTCAGCGTATAAACCAATCGCTAAGAGAATGTTGCTAGATTCTTTCGATACTCGTACTCCCGTGCGTTGCACAGAATCTGGTAATTGTGGTTGGGCAACAGAAACACGATTTTGCACATCCACAGCCGCAATATCTTTATCCCGCGATGAATCAAAGGTGGCTGTAATGGTACTTGTACCATCGTTACTGCTGCTGGAAGTGAGATATCTTAGTCCCTCAACCCCGTTGATTTGCCTTTCTAAGATATTTGTCACTCCACTTTCTACGATTTCGGCACTAGCTCCGTTATAGTTGGAAGTTACAGTGATTTGCGTGGGACTAATTTCTGGGAATCTTGCGATCGGTAATGTGGGAATACTGATTAATCCTATTAAAAGGATGACGATCGCACATACCGACGCAAAAATTGGCCGCTTAATAAAGAAGTCAACGAACATAGTTTAAAATTGGGCTTTCTTTGGGTGTTTGGTATTTGGTATTTGGTATTTGGTATTTGGTATTTGGTATTTGGTATTGGGCATGGGGCATGGGGCATTTCTTCTTGTCTCCCTTGTCTCCCTTGTCCCCTGCTCCCC